>NZ_JAVRBQ020000172.1:0-66845 GCF_034531215.2 Nostoc sp. ChiSLP03a | reverse complement strand
CTGGAGTTTGCTCTGGAGTTGCTGGAGTTTGCTCTGGAGTTGCTGGAGTTTGCTCTGGAGTTGCTGGAGTTTGCTCTGGAGTTGCTGGAGTTTGCTCTGGAGTTGCTGGAGTTTGCTCTGGAGTTGCTGGAGTTTGGCTTGGTTGTTCCCGTTGTGCTAAAGTTACTTGTGGCAGAACAACTACACCAAAGCTGGCGAAGAAGAGTAACGAAGCAGTAGAAACAATGAATTTCAATTTTTTAGATGACTTTTGTTTCATTTTTTGTTAAGAAACCTGATTTACATTCAATATTAATATTTATCATTATTCAGCCTACTACACGTGTTACATTAAGTTTTTCTATATATTACATGATAAATTGCTTCCTCGCAATTCTCCCTTCTGCCAAATCCCACTCTTAAAAGAGCCGTTTGCGAATTGAAATATTCCTTGCCCATCACAGTGCCCAGCTTTAAAATTGCCTCGATACTCACGACCATCTTTCCATCTAATTTTTCCTAGCCCCTCAAATTTATCGTTGACAAATTGACCTACATAATCTTTATAAAAACTGGTGTTTGGGGAATATGAAAATATGCCACAACCATTGCGCTGATTATTCTTGAATTCTCCATCGTATCGACTACCATTCTTAAATATCATTACTCCCTTACCAAATAGTTTGTTATTTTTATCTCTAGCCCCATAATATTCAGTACCATCTGAAAACTTTATATCGGGTTTTCTAGTTGAGGGAAGTGAAGTTAGTTCCGAACTGCAAGGTAGTGAAATAAATTGTTCAGTTTTTTGGGTTTTTTCAATTTTTTCAGTTTTTTGAGGAGATTGCTGTTTGGGAAAATAAGATAATGCAAGCATCGTCACTACTCCTACTCCGATTACAGTTCCAGCTAAAATCCTATTAAATCCAAATATCCGCCTGTTTGTTGATTCTGGCTTTCTAGGAGAAACTGAATAAGTTGAAGCTAGGACGGTAGTCTGAGATGTTAAGGATGCCAGTGCTTGTAACGCCTCTGCTGCTGACTGGTAGCGTTGGCTAAAGTTGTAACGCACCATTTTTATTAAGATATCAGCTAGGCGATCGCTGACATTTGTCCAATGACGCCAGATAATTTCGCCATTTGCATCTTCTGGGAATTCTTGAGGTATTCTACCTGTCAAAGCTTGAATAGCAAGAATCCCCACTGCAAAGATATCGCTAGACAATCTTGGCTTAGAACTAGCTTGTTCATTAGGCATATAACCATTGGAGCCAATGATAATAGTTGAAGTCACTAGACCTTGGGTGTTTTGTGCCAAACCTTTAATTTCTTTAACTGCTCCAAAGTCAATTAGCATAATCTTGCCATCATCGCGTCGGCGCATCAAGTTTTGCGGCTTGATATCTCGGTGGATAATATTCTGCTCATGTACCACTACTAAAACTTCAAGAATTTCTTGCAATAGTTGAACTACTTGAGCTTCATCCCACGGCTGGTCAGGAATTATCTCTGTAGACAAGTTCTGTCCATCCACGAATTCTTGTACTAGATAAAATTCCCCATTTTCTTCAAAATGAGCGAATAATTTAGGTATTTGCTTGCTCAGGTTTCCTAAGCGGTATAAAACTTCTGCCTCTTTTTCAAATAATCGTCTGGCAATTGGTAAAACTGTTGCATCGGAGGTTTTCGGTTTTAAGTGTTTGACAACACACTTGGGCTTATTAGGCAAATCTAAATCTTCAGCTAAATAGGTATCGCCGAACCCACCGCTTCCTAAAAGCCCTACGATTTTATAGTGGTTGCGGAGAACTGTATTTATCAGCATCCATCTTACTCCGTAGGATGTTGTTGGCTAGATTCTATCACTTTGGCTGCTGTTCCTACTGAAAATGATTATTATTACTATTTACTATTCAACAAGCGGATTTGTAGCAGTGGCAGACACCGCAAGGATTGAGCGAAGGGGTTAAGAATTGCGCCATCACCTAGAGAAAGATTTCTTTACTTTGTTTGATTGATTGTCGCTGTTCTTCTATTAGTTATTGCAATACACGCTCTGCCTCTGATCAAAAGCTGAGGTCTTCAGAGTCTACTTCCCTGATATGAATTAGTGAATACTCTAGCTCACCTAATTAGTTTTTATAGAACATAACATATAAAAAAGACAGGCAAGATGCCTGTCCTACAAAGGATGATGTCGCAAAGAATTTAGAAATTCATCTCGGCAGCTTGAACTTTCTCAACCTGCTTTTTCTTCAGCACGAGCATAACTTGAGCCAACATTACAAGAGCGATGAATGCAATCATCCATTTAACTCTAGATGCGTCTTGCAATACGATTTCTCCATCTGTTTGACCGAATCCACCGACGTTCGGGTTGCTGGTCAAAGCATCACCAGTCTTAACTGCTTGACCTTCGGAAACAAGCAGGTCTGGCCCTACAGGAATGGTATCAACGACAACATCACCTGATTCAGGTTGGATGTTAACTAAATATTTAACGTTACCGTCTCCATCTTCCTCTTTAGCAATCTTAGTAATTGTGCCAGTAGCGGAAGCATTGTAAACAGCGTTATTGCTCTTTTCACCTGTGGGATAAACCTGTCCGCGTCCCCGATTACCACCTACGTGAACTGAATATTTACCGAAGTGGATGTTTTTGTCGGTTGCGGGGTTGGGAGAAAGAACTGGGAAGACGATTTCCTGATACTGTTCGCCAGGTAAAGGGCCGACGATGACGACGTTATCTTTGTCTTCGCTGTAGGGTTGGTAGAAAGTGTCGCCAACTTCTTCTTTAAGTTCTTCGGAAAGACGGTCTTCAGGAGCAATCTTAAAGCCTTCGGGTAGCATCAGTACTGCACCGACGTTCAAGCCAACCTTAGAACCATCAGCACCAACTTGCTGGGCGCTTAGATCGTAGGGGATTTTCACCACAGCTTTGAATACAGTGTCAGGTAGCACTGATTGGGGAACTTCCACTTCTGTAACCTTAGCGGCTAGGTGACAGTTGGCACAAACAATTCGCCCTGTTGGTTCGCGGGGGGTTTCGGGATAGGTTTGCTGTGCCCAAAAAGGATAGGCGGCAGCTGATTGGGGAAGGGCTAGATCGCTGGTGAAGTAAAATGTCACAGTAGCGATCGCTATGAGCAATGTTTTTACAATCGCTCTAGCACTGCGAGTTAACCTCGCTATTAGGAAAACATTTCTCATCTCTATAAGGGCGACAATTGAATTAGTCATTAGTCATTGGTCATTATGAGTGCTGAGTACTTAGTGCTGAGTGCTGAGTGCTGAGTGCTGTTAGCGGAAAGCTAAGGTTTAGCCCGTGCTGAGTTAGGAGTTACTATTATCTCCTCTGCCCCTCTGCTTTTCTGCCCCTCTGCTTCTTCACTCCCTTACTCAGCACTCAGCACTCATAACTCAGCACTGATTAACCCCACCAAGGTGCATCACCTGTGCGGAAGTCGGTTTCAGTCCAAGGGGTTAAAACGATTTTGTCGTCGTTGACGCTGGTATGGGCTAAAGCCAGAGACAGAGGTGCTGGGCCCCGAACAACTTTACCAGTTTCGTCATACTGAGAACCATGACAAGGACACTTGAATTTGTTCTCAGCAACGTTCCAGGGAACGACACAACCTAAGTGGGTACAGATAGCGTTAATGCCATAATCTTTGATCGCCTCTTTGCTGTCTACCACAATATAGGTAGGATCTCCCTTTAGTCCTTGGACTAGGTTGCGATCGCCTGCATTCCGATTTTCTAGAAATTTTGTGACGCTAACATCGTTACCTAGCTCGTCTTTTGCTGTTGTACCGCCACCTGCGCCACCTGCTGCTGGTGGAATAAAGTACTTGACAACGGGATACAATGCACCCAGAGCTACTCCAGTGACAGTCCCAAAAGTGAGCAGATTCATGAACTGACGACGCCCCATATCGGGCACGTCTGCTGATTCAGAAAATTGAGCCATAATCTACGCGCTCTTTGTGTATTTTGTTAAGCATTTTGACAAAAGTACTTGTACTTGAGCAACTCTTGTCTAAGTCGAAATGCTAGCGCTCACAACGATGCCATAATTCTTTGTTTCAAGATATAAAAAGCATCTTTTCTGTTAGCATTACATTTCTTTATATCCTTATCATACTGGAGTCACGGAACTTAACATCATAACTAAATGTAAAATCTGATTGAGAAAAGCTATGACAGGACAGGAATTACGCCAGATGTTGCTTGATAAGTGGGGATATTCTTATGATGTCCAGTTTCGGCGGACACAGGGAAAGATATTTTTGCAAGTAATGTGGAAATATCTAGAGCAAGCTTCTTTTCCCTTGAGTGAGGCGGAGTACCAAGAACATCTCGATCGCATTGCCAATTATCTTCATGCCTTGGGTGGGTCAACACAAGTACAAACTTTTATTGCCCAAACCCGCGATCGCCCCCGGCTCGGCAAAGCTGTTAGCATTCCTCTAGATTTGGGCGAACGTTCTTCGGAATGGATATTATGACCAATTATTTCATTAACTTTAATCAATTTCTTCCTTAATTACAGTATTTTTTATGCAAAAATACTTTGAAAAAAATCGGCTTGAGCCTTAAATGCAACTTAGAGAAGCGATCGCAAGTCCCATAGCCCTCATCTCTCGTTAAATTGCTTGATAGCCAGAGCAGTCAAACATACGTTGGATTTTTATTTTTTGGAAGTCTCTAATGCTTTTAAATCATCTAAAGTACAGAGCAAACGAGGCTTTTCAGGGTCAGTCAAATCTAGCTGCTCCCAAGATATTGTATAGCCACTGTGGATCTTGTGTGCCCCAAGCAAGTGTAAGATTCTCAACCCAATTGCCCAAGCCGATAGTCTTTCTAACATCGCAGTGGTTCCAATCAGATATTCCTGAATAACCCATTCTTCACCTTGCTGTTCGGCGCGTACTTCCTCAATGCGTCCGGCGGGTTTACCAGTTGAATCTAATACTTGTTTGCCTAGTATTAATTCCAGATGAATTTCACTTGCCATGTTCTGCCCCTGGAATTCGGCCAATAATGTGTTTCTGAAGCCATTTCTCATAAGCTAATGCTGGAGTTTGGTCAGCTTCAATATCGACTTCAACATCAATACCAACATCCCGCACTTTTGACCAGGGAATTCTCAAGGGTTCACTTTGTTTAGCACCCCAGCTACTTTCAATTGCTGCTACCCACCTGCCTAAACGTGGATGAATACGTCGTGCAAGAATTGTCATACCAGTTTCGATATAAGTGAGTCGTGGCGGTTCTCCATCGCGTAACTCGATGACAATGCCATCGACTTTGCCCAGATGGCGGCGATCGCTGTCAACTAATTGGTTATCAAGTACATCTCTAATAATGTTCATTTTCTATCACTTCCAGTTGATGATTAACAAGAACGCCCACCAGCGATCACCCTCCAAGAATTTCTAGTGGAATAGCAACGATCGCTAACACGAATGTCAGCACAATTGTAAAGATTACAACACTATTACTTATCCAACCGTTGCGATATTTGCCGATATATAATTCATCGTTCATCAATACCAAAAATGGCACAATCACAGGCGGCAAAATTACTGCTGTAATCGCCATTGAAAACAAAGTCAATTGCAATGGGTCGATGCCAAATACCATTAATAAAGAAGCGAGAAAGACAAACACAGTGTAGACCAAACTAAAGCGTGCGGCATCTTTTGGTTTTAGATTTTCGCCCCAATTCCAACCAAAGGACTGAGCAACAATATAAGCTGTGTCGAGAGTCACTTCCAATGCTGCACCAAAGCAAGCAATGCCCAAGGAAACTGCAAATAGGACAAAGCCCCAGTAACCAAAAGCTTCTGTCAACATCAATGCCGCTTGTTCGTAGCTATCTACTTCAACACCTTTGGGTTTGAGTACCAATGCTGACACAATCAGCACCCCTAGCGATACGACACTACCAAAGCTCATCCCTAAACCGGCAACGGCGCGATTTACACCAATATACTCTTCATCCCATTTATCTTCTACTGCCCCAGATGAGTAAAAGTAAAATAAATAGGGGCTAATCAAAGCCCCTAAAATCCCAACTCCAAGATATAAATAATGAGCGGTATCTTGTTGTGGCAGAGTTGGCAACAAACCACTACCAAGCTGTGTTAGAGATGGATGCAACTTAAAAGTAGCGACAACAAAAACTAGTGTCACCAACCCTAATACGGAAATACCATTTTCAATAATCCCAAAGTTGCCGTACCAAATTAGCAACCAAATTGCAAAGGCAACGGGTAAAGCATACCACTGAAAGCTAATGCCTGTGAGCAGTTGTAAGGCAATGCAAACACCACCAATTTCCGCTGCTAACACTAGAAAATCAACTATGACTTCTGCAATCAGTGGAATAATATAAAAATTAAACCCAAAACGTTCGCGTACCGCAGCAGCTAAAGTATGTTTGCTAACTGCTGCTAATCGCCCAGACATTTCTACCAAAAAAATCACACAAATTGTACCCAGGATAATCGCCCAGATTAGTTGAAAGCCGAAAATAGATCCAGCCTCGGCTGCTGTAGCGATCGCACCCACATCTAAGAAGCCACCTATACTAGTCACAATGCCCAGCGCAATTTCCAAAACTTTCTTCATGGTTTGTTCTGCTGTGGTAGTTGCGAGTCTAGGGTTCGTCCTTCTAGCGATAAATCCTTAATACTTTGTGCCACTACAGAATAATTTTCTTGTTCAACTGCGGTTGACATTTGCTCTGTGATTTTTGCTAACCGTTTAATATGACTTAAAAGTTCTAACTTGTAAGGCTGGGGAATAGCTGTAGATGATTCTATCTGGGCTATGTTGTCGATTTCTGTTTGCAACTCTTGCTGTGCTTTCTTGAGTGTTTGTTTCGCATAGACTTTTGGCACAGCACCTCGTACCCAAGCATCAGCAACCATTTTGCTTGTAGCTGTCCATGATTTGACAGTTCGTAGTTCTTGTGTAAGCCTATCTGTGGCTGCTTCGCTACAAGCGGTTAATAATGTCAACCCTAATAAATAACCTATAAAGATCCTTTTCATCAGATGTCGGTCTTCCTAGCCCTCCTTAGAATCTATTCCAGATGTTATTTACCTGTAAGCTTCACCAGTCCCACACCGCCGAAATAAAGCCCTAAAACTGCTCCTGCTAAAAGACTTTGAGTCAAGGGGTCAGTAGAAGGTGTGAGGACGGCTCCTAAAACCACTGCTCCCATAATCACGTAACGCCAACCAGAAACCATTCGTTCTGACGAGACAATGTTCAAATTACCGAGCAACAGTTGAATAATCGGAATTTGAAATGCTAAACCAGTGCTGAATAACAGTAGCAGCACAAATTCAAAATATTTATCAATTGACCAAAGTTGTTCAACTACATCTGCTCCGTAGCTAATGAAAAATTTCAAAGCTGCGGGGATAAGCAGTAAATAGGCAAATACTAAACCTGCTCCAAATAGCACACTCGAACCCAAAACCACAGGCCCCAGTAAACGGCGTTCGCGGCGAGTCAGTCCTGGAAGCACAAACTGGATAATTTGGTAAAGAATGAAAGGACTAGTAAGTACGATGCCAGTGTAGGCGGCAACTTTCAAAGAGACAAAGAAATATTCTCCAGGTGCAAGTTGGAGAAATTTTACTCCTTGTGCTGGAACTTCAAGTAACTGGACAATCGGCTTAACGGCAAAGAAACAGCCAATAATGCCCACTGCTATGGCAATCAACGAATAGAAAATGCGCTGTCGCAACTCTTCTAGATGGTCGAAAAGGGACATTTCGACTTCACCAGGCAACTCATCAAGAGGATCGGTGTCTGAGTTGCCATATCCTTCTGGGTCGAGGTTAGGAACGTTTACAGTATCTACGTCTTGTGAAGGCGTCACGTCGCTTCGCTCCGAATTAAAAATTAAAAATTAAAAATTAAAAATTAACAATGCCATAAATAAATTTAGGGATTGTATCTTTTTTTGTTGGTCATCGACCATTTTGGTGACTCAGCACTCTTCATTATTTTATCTGGGGAATGCAGCTACTAAGAGATGTTTTTGGGTGCTGTGGGTTTTTTGTCCTGTTTTTTGAGTTTGCATCTGCATAAGTTAGTAGGAAGACATCTTGTAGGCAATGCCTAACCTAAAATAAAAAAGGGTGGAACCGATAAATTAGAAATCATGTCTCTGCGGCTAGTAGTCTGTCTTATTGGTTTTGATCGGTTTGTAGTCAGCACTTGAGTGTTTAGAGAATGAAGGACTAAAGTCCTGACTAGGAACTGGCTTACCCATCAATTTAAATTTGACAGACCACTGCGCTGAGTAAATTAGCACAACATCAACATTTAATACTCAGTTTTAAAAATCCGGTTCGTCTAGGTGGCATCTATACAGATGGTAATCGGAAATTGTTAGCTGAGGTTGGGTATGAACCGGATAATTTGCATTGCCCTCATGGCATTGCCTGTTTATTTATACAATGTTGGGCTAGGCAATACTTCTAGTAGCGACGTGGCAATTGTTAAAAACCAGTATCCCACAATAGCTGCTCTAATTGCTTACAGTACAAATGCTCAGTTACGCATCTTGCCGTGGCAAATATCGGCTAGAGATGACCAAACCGAAGATTGCCTTCGTGCTGGCACTTGTAAAGATTGATAAAAAAAGCAGGAGGCAGAGGGCAGGAGGCAGGAGGAAAGAAGTATGAATGAAAACTTTAGTTCTAGGTCATTACCAATTTCAAAAGAAGAATTGGATCGAGACGCTCAGTGCGTTAGCGTAGCGGCACGAAGTGCGATACAAAGCTTCCATAACCTAAGTTCCACGCTTTTAAGCATGGGTTAATTCTGCCTCCTGCCTTCTGCCTTCTGCCTTCTGCCTCCTGAAGGCAGCTCTATCATCAAAGAAAATTAATGGTTGTAGAAAATCAACGTACAGTGGTGGTTACAGGAGCTTCAACAGGAATTGGTCAAGCGTGTGCTTTGCTTTTAGACCAATTGGGCTTCTCTGTTTTTGCTGGAGTGCGTCAAGATGTTGATGCTCAAACACTTAAACAGAGAGGCTCGCCAAGGCTGATTCCGATTTTTTTAGATGTTACTGATGCTGAATCGATCGCAGCTGCGGTTGATACGGTAACAAATGCAGTTGGTGGTGTGGGAATTTTAGGTTTAGTGAATAATGCCGGCATTGCTGTTCCCGGGCCGTTAGAATTATTAGCGATCGCTGAATTTCAACACCAGATGCAGGTTAATGTCACCGGACAATTAGCTGTGACACAAGCATTTCTTGGTCTTTTACGCCAAAGTCGGGGTCGAATTATCAATATGGGTTCCATTGCTGGTAGAAGTCCTACGCCGTTTTTGGGCGCTTATAATGCTTCTAAATTTGCTTTGGAAGCACTCACTGATGTGATGCGGATGGAGTTACGACCTTGGGGAATCTCAGTTTCAATTGTTGAACCTGGTTCTATTGCTACCCCAATCTGGGACAAGTCCCTAAGTCAATCTGAAGTAGCACAGCAGGATTTACCCGAAACGGCACAACATCTCTACGGACAAGCGATGAATATTGTCCGCCAGAAAATGCAGATTATCGCATCTAAGGGAATTTCTGCGGATATTGTGGCTCAAGTTGTTGTCCATGCGCTGACTGCAAAAAAACCCAAGACGCGCTATCTTGTTGGACAGGATGCCAAAATTGGAGCGCTGATCAAGCAGATTTTGCCCGATCGGCTACATGACAAGATCATTTTATACTCAATGGGGCTGTAGATTCCTGATTGTCAATACTTCAGAGGTCGTCACTCTGAATGCAAAGGCTGTCATTAACAAAATCATGATTTTCATTCACAAAGTCGCGATTTTCGTTCACAAAGTCGTGATTTTCATGCACAAAGTCGTGATTTTCGTTGACAAAATCATAGTTTTCGTTGACAAAATCATATTTTCATTAACAAAATTATGGTTTTCATCAATAAAATTGTGCTGATTTAAGAACGAGAAGCAAAATCTAGTCAAAAAGTGACTCTGAACTCCAGTTGAATTCGCCAACTTTTTTACTAAAAACCTTATTTACAAGGGTTGTAGGTTATTTTTTTGTAAAATTAACGAAAGCTCGTGAATAAATCAAGCTGATAATGAGTTCAAAAGAGCGACAAAATTGTACTTAACAGTACCTTTTTTTGCGTTAGATATTTTTAATATTCATAAGAGTACCTTATTTAATTTTAGATATTTTTGCTATTTTTACTTATACTGGTATTTTTGCTTACTTTAACTAAAACATTACCATTAATATGTGCTATATCGAACTATAGATATAATCAACTATCCTGAATGCTGCTAGTTTAGTGAGTAGTTTGATTAAAATAAGGCATAAATTATCTAAAATCAATATATTTATCTAGTAAATTTTTATATCCTCATTTCTGAGTGAACTTGATTAGTTATGCTCTTAGATTTAGAAAGATTTTATCAAGCTTGCAATCCGAGCAGACCTCTAATAATAGGAAACGCTAGCGATCGCAGGTACTATATCGATTTTGCTGCGGTGCGGGGTGGCAAAATCATCGAAGCTTTGCAGCGCACGATCGCTAGAATATCGCCAGATACACCAACCTGTCAACTATTTACCGGACATCTCGGTTGTGGAAAATCAACGGAGTTGTTGCGGCTAAAAGCTGAGTTAGAAGCGCAGCAATTTCATGTAGTTTACTTTGAGTCTACCCACGTCTTAGAAATGGCTGATGTGGATGTGACTGATATTTTGTTAGCGATCGCTGGACAGGTGAGTGAAAGTCTAGAAGCGATGAAAATTAGGCTCAAGCCTCGCTACTTTTCCAAGTTGTTTGGTGAAGTTGTGGATTTTCTGCAAACGCCAATTGACGTTGGGGTAGAAGCAGAGTTGTCTGTGGGGATTGCCAAAATTACCGCGAAAACAAAAGAAAGTCCTCAATTGCGACGGCGGTTACGAGATTATTTAGAACCGCGAACCGCAAATATTTTACAGTCAATTAATCAAGAATTACTAGAACCTGCTAACAAAGAATTGAAAGCTAGGAGTAAAAAAGGATTAGTGGTAATTGTTGATAACTTGGATCGAGTCGCAATTCGACCTTTACCATCGGGGCGATCGCTGCCAGAATATTTATTTATTCAGCGTGGCGAACAATTACGCAAACTGAATTGTCATGTAGTCTATACTATTCCTTTAGCCCTAACTTTCTCCAACGATAGCGCCGAACTTCAGCATCGTTTGGGGGGTGGAGTTGCCCCAAAAATGTTACCGATGATACCTGTGCGTTTGCGCTCTGGTGAGATTTTTCCCCAAGGGCTATCAATGATGCGGCAAATGGTGCTAGCTAGAGCTTTTCCAGACATTTTACCTAGCGATCGGTTAGGCTTAATTACAGAGGTGTTTGATAGTTTAGAAACCTTAGATCGATTGTGCCTGATGAGTGGTGGTCATGTACGCGACTTATTAGGTTTACTGTTTGACTGTCTGCGAGAACAAGATCCACCCTTTGAGCGGGAATGTGTCGAACTGGTAATTCAAAGACAGCGGGATTACCGAGCCAACGCTATCGACCCCCATGAGTGGGAACTAATCTTTCAGGTGGTGCAACAGCAACGAGTTAGAGGTGATATAGAATACCACACCCTCTTGCGAAGTCTATTTGTATTTGAATATCGCGATCATCAGGGAGCTTGGTTTGCCGTCAACCCAGTTTTAGCAGAGACGGAAAAATTTAAATCATGGTTGAACGACATGCACAAGTAGATATCAGAGCAGCTAATGAGCGGGCTTTGCGGAGTTTGGGGAGAGCAATTACCCTTTCTAGCGGTCAATTTTCCCTAGTTTTGGTGTGCTGCAATTATCGAGTTTTGCAAGAACTTATGTTGCAACGACTCGAAGAAATCTCTTCAGGAGTACACCACATTCAAAAGGTAGTTCTGCCGCATAATGCCAGAAGTCTTTATACAAGCATTCATTTACAACTGCTAACCGAAGCTAATCCGCCATCGGCGTTGATGATTTTGGGTTTAGAGTCAGTAGATGGACTCGACGATTTTCTGAGGTCTATTAATCATATTCGGGATGAATTTCGCAAACGCCACCCATTTCCAATGATTGTCTGGATGAATGAGGAAGTGTTGCAAAAAGTAGTCCGTTTAGCACCAGATTTTGCTAGTTGGGCGGCGACACCGATTCGGTTTGAAATGACAACTCAATCACTGCTGCAATTTCTGCAACAGGAAACTGACTCTTTATTTGCTACGGTGTTAGCAAATGATGCCGCACAACACCAACCTCCTCAACTTGCAAAGCATTATTCCACTGTCGAGCAAGTCTGGGAACATAGTTATGAACTGCACTTTGCCATTAGAGAGTTGCACAATCGTGGTATTACCTTAGAGCCAGAACTACACGCTAGTTTAGAATTTGTTTTTGGTCTAGATAATTATATTAGCGATCGCATCAATACAGGTTTAAGCCATTTTCAGCAAAGCTTGCAAATTTGGCAGAAGTTAGTAGAAATAGAGGATAAAAGAGCAGGGGAAGCAGGGGAAGCAGGGGGGGATGAAGAAGTATTTTCTTCGTCTACGCCTCCTAATCCTCCATCTGCCCTACTGTTGCGACAGGGAATTTTGCTGTTTTATATTGGGCTGTGTTATTGCCGTTTTGCAGAGCAAAATCAAATAGAAAACCGCCGCCATTGGTACACTGCTAAATCTTATTTTCAGCAGTGCTTGAATATTTTGCAGGTGGCTGGGCGTTTAGATATAGTTGCTGGATTTATTAATCAACTTGCTGAGGTTTTGCAATATCTGCAAGAGTGGGAAGAATTGCAGACAGTTGCCCAAAAGTCTCTGGAGTTACATCAAACTTATGGTAGTCAAATCCAATTAGCTTGTGACTACGGTTTTCTGGCGCAAGTAGCTGTGCAGCAGTCGCGGTGGGTACAAGCGAGTATCTTAGCACACGTATCACTGCTGAAATTAGGTGAGGCGCAAAAGCAGAATGACCCTTATAACTGCTTATTTCCATTATTATTGGCGCAGATTTACTATTTAGTTTTGGCGAAAGCACAGCGAAATTTAGGTGAGCTAGTAATCGCTCATGAATACTTAGATAAGGCGACAAAAGAACTACCAGCAGCCTTAGAAAGCAGTGCCCATCAATACGATGCCCATCGTTATATTCGCTTATTGCGGAGACTGCGATCGCTCTACTTTGAAGAAGGGCGATATTTAGAAGCTTATTACATTCGCCAGAAACGGCGTTCTGTTGAGCAGCAATATGGTTTTCGGGCTTTTATTGGTGCAGGGCGCTTGCAACCCCAAAGACAGGCGACAAACCCAGCGTTAATGTCACCTTCTGGAAGTAGCAGCATTGCTTTAGAAATTGCTGCTTCTGGTCGAGAGCGTGATATTAATAACTTAATTGGCAGAATTAGCCGCGCCGATCAAAAGTTGACGGTGATTCACGGCCCATCGGGGGTGGGTAAGAGTTCTACTGTCACGGCGGGTTTAGTTCCAGCACTGCAAAATCGAGCTATTGGCGATCAAATAGCCGTACCTGTGGTACTGCAAGTTTATACCGACTGGGCACGGGAATTAGGGAAATCTTTAAGTGAGGCGATGTCTAGTGATGAATCTCTGGCGATTTATGCTGATATTAAGCTAGAAGCAGCGATTGAAGCGGAGGCTTTGCCTTACTCTGCGACACCGATCGCCATCGGTAGCATTTTACAACAACTCCAAGAAAATGCCGATCGCCATTTGATTACAGTTTTAATTTTTGACCAGTTTGAAGAATTTTTCTTTGGTTATAGCGATCGCAATCAAAAGCAAGAGTTTGATAAATTTATTAGCGATTGTCTCAAAATACCATTTGTCAAAGTCATCCTTTCTTTGCGAGAAGATTATTTACATCGTTTATTAGACTTTAAACATCTTTCGGCACTGGAAGCGATTAATAATAATATTCTCGACAAGCATATCCGCTATCAGTTAAATAATTTTTCGCCAGAATATGCTAAGGCAATTATCCAAAAATTGACCGAGCGATCGCAATTTAATTTAGAACCCGCTTTAATTGATGCTTTAATCGAAGATTTATCCACAGAATTTGGAGAAGTCCGCCCGATTGAATTACAAGTTGTGGGAGCGCAAATTCAAGATGAACGCATTACTACCCTAGAAGAATATCAGCCATATAGACCGAACAAACTCATCGAGAGATATATCAAGGAACTGATTAAAGACTGCGGGCCAGAAAATGAACGAGCGGCTTTACTCGTCTTATACTTATTAACAGATGAAAGCAACAACCGCCCTTTTAAAACTCGTGCTGAGTTAGCAGCGCAGCTATCAGAATTAGAAGATGCTGACAAATTAGAGTTAGTCTTAGAAATTTTAGTGCGCTCCGGTTTAGTGGTTCTCTTTCCTGATGTACCAGAACGCTATCAACTGATTCACGATTATTTAGTAGACTTGATTCGCTACCTGCAACAACAAGAATCGAGCTTACAGGTACAACTGAATCAGTTGCGCTACAAAGTAGAACAAAGTCAAGCTGAGATTGAGCGACTGAAAAGCGAACTTAGTCAGAATAACCAGCGTTCTAAATTGGTAGATTCTCATCCGCAACAGGGATTAGACTTATTAACGGAATTGCGAGAATTACACAAGCGAGAAGAATTAAGTCAGTTAGAAATTGAACAATTACGAGCTGAACTCAAAGAAAAAGAGTTAACAGCTAAACTTGCAGAAAGTCAAAAGAAACAAAGACTTAGTGAAGCTCAATTAAATCGTTCGCTGAAAATTGCCCTCACCGCTTCTGTTCTCGCCATCTTCGGATTAAGTGTTTCCATAGTGACAGCAGTAGATAGCGAAATTAAAACTCTCAGTGCATCCAGTGAAGCTCTCTTTGCCTCCCAAAAAGGTATTGATGCTTTAAAAGAAGCTTTAAAGGCAGGGAGAAAATTACAACAAACAGTCTGGATAGATTCTTATACAAGAGAACAAGTACAGACGGCCCTTTATCAAGCTGTTTCTGGGGTCAGAGAATATAACCGCTTGGACGGGCATATATCTGGGGTAAATAGTGCTATATTCAGCAGCGATCGCTCTTTAATTGCTTCAGCCAGTGCAGATACTACAATCAAACTCTGGCGTCCTGATGGTAGCTTAGTTAAAACCTTGTCGGGGCATGAAGATGTAGTTAATAGCGTCAGTTTTAGCCCAGATAGTCAAATCATTGCTTCCGCCAGTCAAGACAAGACGATAAAACTTTGGAATCGAGAGGGTCAACTACTTGCTACCTTATTAGGACATCAGGGTGTGGTGAATAGTGTAAGTTTCAGCCCAGATGGCCAGATTATTGCTTCGGCGAGTACAGATAAAACAGTGAAACTGTGGAGTCGCGATGGTAAACTGCTCAAAACTTTGCAGGGACATGATGGTGCAGTCTTAAGTGTGACTTGGTCAAATGATGGTCAAACCTTAGCTTCTGGAAGTGCTGATAAAACGGCGAAACTGTGGAGTCGTGATGGTAAGCTGCTCAAAACCTTGCAAGGACATGAGGATGCAGTCAAAAGTGTGGCTTGGTCGCCTGATGGTCAAACAATTGCTTCTGCTAGTTTAGACCAGACAATCAAACTGTGGAATGTTGAGGGGAAGCTACTGCGAACCTTATCGGGTCATAGTTCAGGAGTTACCAGCGTCAGTTTTAGCCGCGATGGTAACGCGATCGCTTCTGCAAGTACTGATGAGACAATCAAACTTTGGAGTTTTGAAGGTGTATTGCTCTTAACCCTGAAGGGACATAATAATTGGGTTAACAGTGTCAGCTTCAGCCCAGACGGTCGCACCCTTGCTTCCGCCAGTCGGGACAAAACTATTAAACTTTGGCATTGGGACGATGTGTTACTGCGAAAGCCGAAAGCCGATAATGATGACTGGATAACTAGCATCAGTTTTAGCCCAAGCGATCGCACCTTGGCAGCAGCAAGCCGAGACAAAACTGTAAAACTTTTCAGTCGAGACGGTAAACTACTGCGTATATTAACGGGGCATCAGGGTCAAGTTTGGGGTGTAGCTTGGTCGCCCGATGGTGAAGTAATTGCCTCGGCTAGTAAAGATAAAACAGTAAAACTTTGGAGTGGTGACGGTCAACTACTCAAAACCTTACAAGGTCATAATGATACCGTCTTGAGTGTAGCTTGGTCGTCTGATGGTCAAGTAATTGCCTCGGCTAGTAAAGATAAAACAGTAAAACTTTGGAGTCGCAACGGTAAATTGCTCAACACCTTGCAGAAACATCAAGAAGCGGTGAATTGGGTAAGCTTTAGCCCCGATGGCAAGTTGCTAGCTTCAGCCAGCGATGATAAAACCGTGAAAATCTGGACTATAGAGGGTAAATTGCTCTATACATTAATTGGTCATAGCCGCCGGGTAAATGGGGTTGCTTGGTCGCCTGATGGTCAAAGCATTGCCTCAGTTAGTATTGATAGCACGGTGAAGATTTGGAGTCGAGACGGTAATTTACTAGATAGTCTCACGGGCGATGGCGATAGTTTTATCAGTGTCAGTTTTAGCCCCGATGGCAAGACTCTGGCAGCTAGCAGTGATGACAAAGTGAGGATTTGGAACCGAGAAGGAACGTTGCTGATTGCTTTGAAAGGCGATAAAGATGAGTTAACCAGCGTCAGTTTTAGCCATGACGGCAAGACTCTGGCTGCGGGTAGTGGTAATAGCACAGTAATTTTCCGAGATTTAGCAGATATCCAACTAGATAAATTACTGGCACGCGGTTGCGATTTGCTACATGATTATTTGCAGACTAACCAGAAAGTAATGAAAAGCGATCGCGCCTTGTGTTCTAGTAGGTGATTTGAAATTAATCGACTTTATGAATGATTTTCGGGCTTTCCGAACATCTATATCTATGTTAAATCGATCAAAAAATGAGCTATTAAAGTATTTCTTTCGTAGGATAGCAAGTAAAGATGCAAAAGATTTGGGTTCTCTTTATCAAGGTGCATCACTGAACCATCAACTGCTAAGTGGTGATGATCTATCCACCGCTCCTGTGAATCTAGTAAAAAACTGAAATAGGGGCTGACATCTGGATGATTTTTAGTTAACTCTTCATAGCTTTGATAAAAAGGAGGTATCCCAATTCCCATCGGCATATATAAGCCTTTGGAATAATCTGCTACAGCCAATTGAGGAAGCGTTTTCAGATTAATGCCACTAATGAATAATTTATTTTGTTCGCCAGTCTTGGTATCTGTGAATCCTAACTCAATTTCCTGTAAATTTTGTTCCACGCCAATCGGTTTAATATTCCTTAAAATCGCTTTATCAAATTTGCCTATTCTCCAGTATTGATTTCCCCAAGGCTTATTTTGATCGTAAAATCCTGGCGCTCGAAAACTTGCAAACTTAACTTCATTTTTAACGTCGTAAAAATCTCTCCATTTGGTGATGTTGGTCGCTAGCGTAGTTCTAACTTTTCTACTTTGCTCTCCAGATACAATTATCCTCTCATCAAGGGGGAACTGAGTAGCAACTTCTTTTTGAGCGATTACATTTCTTAAAAGATTAGTTTTTACTACTGTGCCACTCGGATCTTGCCAATGTTCTAATTTCCACCAATGCTGCCAATATGAAATCTTATTAATTTTTTCAAAAATATTTTTGTAATGTCCAATTGGGAAAGTAAACCAACTTTGATAATAAAGGGTTTTGTTATTATCCTCTTTAGTAAAAAGCAAAATTTCCCAAAATCCGGCATTTAAGCAATTATTAGCCAAAGCTATCTCTACAATATTTTGCTTTTCAAAACCATCTCCTCCAACAATTTCTATATTTTTGGAATTAGCAGGAAAACTAATCTGTTGTCTGTTCCACTCCCTATCTGTAAAAGCGATTATTTCTAAACCTCGATCTTTTTTAACCCATTCAGGTGCTTTGGGAACCAATAGCTCTAAATCAACATTTTTTATAACTATTTTTGCCGTGTTTTTATCTGTTGCTTCCAGTATGAAATCGAAATGCGTATCATCTTTCTTAATCAGTGTTAATTTTCGATTAGAATATCTTTTAAAATTTTTTCCTAATGGTGCAGGATTGGCTGGATAATCGACATTAGATAATTCTTGTAGTTTTACACTCATCTGATTATCAAATTTATATCTGGATTTAAACCAGAAACCACCTAGTCCCAGCAAACCAAGGCAGAGAATAAGAATACTAAATAAAATCTGTTTCTTCGTGACTGTGAAATTAACTTTGCCGAATTGGGAAATGCCTGCAATTTTTTCTTTCGCAGAGATGTTTTTCATCAGACAAATTCCTTTTTATGAGAATGCTGCTTAACAGCATAGCATTCTGCAAAACGGATGTCTTATTTCTCTTTTCAACTAAGATGCTAATAAACGGTTATCTGCAATTAAGGATTTAATACCAATTCTTATTTTTCCTTGATTACACTTGCAGCAAACCGCTAAAGCGCCTACACATAGCCTGAAACCTGTATTTATTGGGAAATTGAACTTTTTCAACTTCACCAGAATTAATCACAATAGAAAAAGTTTCATGCCTCAAAACAAAACTTTTACCCAACAATGTTGTTTACTTTTCTTAATTGGATAAAGTCGGCCTAAGCTGTTGAAGAAACTCAATATTTAAATCTAGCTTTTCTCCTAACCATAGGGAATGAATTGCATGGTCTGCCACAGCATCCCCCGTTTCAGGATGAACGAGAATATCCAATCCCTCACGATTGAGCATTAACCAAGGAACGACTTTCTCAAACTGATTCGGTAAGAAAGCAACTTGATACATCGCTTTTGGATGAGGCCCGATCGGCTTGTCAAACCAGCGTCCGAGTTGCACCTCAAACCTAGCGCCTAATCCTTCACGTACACGCGCAGCTGCATCCCGACTCGCAGGATCGAAGTAAACATGAGCATGAAAACCAGCGATCTCGATAGTATCTTCTTTCATAGATCCACTTTTCGCTCTCAACTCTAATTTTGGATCGCGGACTTTTTATAGCAAGGGACTGGGGATGGTGGGGCCCCCTCTGGGGATAAGGGGTAATGGGGACTGGGGAAGGTGGGGCCCCCTCTGGGGATAAGGGGTAATGGGGACTGGGTGAAAAGCTTTTTGTGTCTAAGTTTTATCGTCTGTTGATGTCCTAACCACCAAGGCTTGTGCTATATTTCTTACTAAAAAAGCGATATCTACGACAGGCTACACCTACGCTCAATTTTAGCCCAATACAGTGTAGTTAGCGATCGCTTGTTGGAGATTGAATTTACAGAGATCGTTGATTGAGATAACTAACTTTTATGGGGTAGGCAGCATACTGAGCGTTATCGTTAACGCGGCCTCTTGCAGAGAAGTAGCGATCGCGCCATTTTGCCCACCCTAATTATGCAAGTTTTTGGAACAGGTTAGTAGTTAGTTAACGCTAAAAGCGCTTGTAGTTTCTTTGCCAACTTCATCTCTTTTAGGAGTAACTGAAAGATGCACAACATGCACTGAACAAGGAGCATGGTGAAGAACGTAGTTACTCACACTACCGAGAAATAGTTCCATCAGCCGAGAATGGCCCCGACGCCCCATAACAATTAGATCGGCGCCACAACTATGGGCTAAATCACAAATAATCCGACCAGGACTACCAACATTTTGTGTAAATTCCGTAATCACACCTGCTGTATTTGCTTGGGCACAGAAAGATTGCAACATCTGGATTCCTAGATTTTTAAAAGTATCCCACTGTTGTTGGTATAACTCAAAGCTTTGACTGGTCAATCCTGGATAGTAGTCCATATTAGACAGCATAGGTACATAAGGACTACCCTCTTCTTCGGAAGACAAGACATGAAGTAACATTAAGCTAGCTTGTGTTAACTTTGCTAAATCTAATGCTTCCTGAAAAACCTGTTGCCCTATTTCCGAGCGATCTAATGCAACTAGAATCTTTTTCAACATCATATAGACCTCCGATTTCATTGGTAATTGGTCTTTACGGTTTCGGGTTTCCAGATGCTGGATTGTCAAAAATGACTAATCCCTCAACTATGTTTAGCGACTTTTAAATCTTAAATCTCTTAAAGGTTTTTGCCCTATATTTATGTATAGCAAAATAATTTGAGGAAGTTGTGAGGAAAGCCAGCATTTATCTTTGAGCATGAGGGAGCATGTCATTTTGGAATAAATATCTTTGGGTACTGATATGAGCCTAAATCCCTCTCTGAAAATTGCTATGCATTAGTCACATTTTTCTTAAGATTGTTGCAAATAAGCCAGGAATAGGATTGTAGAACAAAGCGATCTGGGGATATTTGACAAAAGCAGAAGAATGTAAATGACAAAAATTTTCTAGGCGATCGCTAACCACAAACTGGAAAATTTGAGTGGATAACTATCAATGTTTTTGCTCTTGTTTTAAGTAAGTTATATTTTTGTTGAGAAAGATTTGGGTAATGGATAGCCTAAAAGAAAATAGGTCAATGTATTGGATACAAACGAAAAGAGTAAAGTATTAAACAATCCGGTTGACAATTGTCCACACTTCTCCATCAGAGCGGACATAGGGAACAGAGATTGTTTTGAATCCAGTGATGAAGGGCTTGTAATAAATCTGCCAATACATTGGACTCAGTTGATTGGCACAAGCCTTAAGAAAACGAACTTCTGCGGCCAGTTCACTTGCTAGTTGATTAATGCGTTCAGCATGAACCTGAGCTACTTCTTTCGCTTCCTCTAGCTGCTGCTGTTGGATAAGTTGTTTGGATTCACCTTGCCAACGCACTAACTTACCTTGCTTTTGTTTTATCTTGCCTTCTAAAGCGGCGATCGCTGCATCTATACCTTGGAGTTCAACTGATAATTGAGCATTTTCTCTGGCTTGACGGCGGTAAGCTTCTACCAGCGCCTGGGGTGAATCATTCTCGCCAGAGATGATATTACTTTTTATCGTGAGTGCAGCGCGTTCTTCTAAAAGAGCCTGAATTTGAGATTTAAGCGCTGCTATTTCAGCCTGAGTTTGCTCCATAAATCGAGTTTTAAGTGCTGAGTAAAATATTAAAAGCTTTTTGCGCCTTGGGTATCTAGAGAAAGCGATCGCACCTCGGCTGTAATTCCTTCTTCTTGCCAAGCAGCTAACATCGCCGCCTCTACTTCCTTTGAGTGTAACTTATCCGCCAAAGCTAACAGTGTCGGTCCCGCGCCACTAATCACCATACCATAAGCACCAGCACTAACAGCTGCAATGTTGAGAGCATCATAACCAGGAATCAAAGCTTTACGATAGGGTTGATGCAATCGATCTTGCAAAGCTGTCTTTAACCATTGTCCGTTACCAGTTTCCAAGCCGCGCAACAATAAGCCCAAATGGGCTGTATTGAAAATCGCATCAGCACGACTTACTTCTGTTGGCAGAACGCCTCGCGCTTTTGAAGTGGAAAGTTCAAAATTAGGAATAGCCACAACTGGTACAACATCTTTATGCCAGGGAACATCACAAATTTCCCAACCTGCGCCACTGGTAGCAGCGAGACGACATCCTCCCAACAAAGCTGGAACTACATTATCAGGATGTCCTTCCATTGCGATCGCTAACTCCATCACCTGTGACTGAGATAGAGTTGCACCTTCAAGTTGATTAGCCGCAACTAATCCACCAACAATTGCTGTCGCCGAACTACCCAAACCCCGCGCCAACGGAACACCTAACTTAATCTCTATTTTCACAGTCGGCGGTGTCTGCTCTATATGTTGATAAAACTTGACAAACGCTTGGTAGAGAAGATTACTCTCATCAGTTTGGACTCGTTGGGCTTCTGTACCAGTGACATCAATAGTTAACCCACCTTCTTCCAGCCGAGTGAACTTGAACTCGTTGTACAGCTTTAATGCTGCACCAATGCAATCAAAACCAGGCCCCAAATTCGCAGTTGTGGCGGGAACGGTAACAGTGATGGTAGAAACAACAGACATTGGTAAAACTCACTAATCATCAACTAGCATCTCATGCAAAGGGTTGATTTGTTTATTAACGATCTAATTATCTGTTGTGGTAGTTTGCATACCCATCTGAAGTATTTACATTTTATTTTTTATTAATTAATATATGACTTTTACCTAATGATTTAAAAATAGTGTTATTATTGAATTATATATTATTAATTATTTATATTAATTAATTTCAAAAATGGAATATTTAAAGCGCTTTCTTGAGTATGCTCCTGAAGTGTATGATGCTATTCGTGATACTGACGATATAGCAGCGATTGCACGTAACACTGGATGGGCAGAGTTTCGCATTCGTCGGATCAAAAAACATTTATTTTATGATGAACACCAGTTGGATTACGACCTCGGATTTAACCGCTTTAGTCCAGATCCAGATATAGCAGATGCTTGGATTAGGTTACAGGGAGGTAATTTTGACCCTGAAGATTTGAGATTACTGGAACATGAATACTTTGAGTCGAGGTTTGAAGGCATTTTCCATACTAACTACCGTACAGATCATGACGCTACTCAACGCTCTGGGCGTTTGTGGAGTCCCCCAGTAACATCAGCATAACTCAAATAAGTTAAAACTAAAGTATCGCAACTTTTATAAACCAAATTAATCTGTTATGGCTTTTTACGTATTAATTCTAAAAGAAAAGGAGGATGAAATCGGCGTTACTTACCGCTTTGGCCCAGATGAAGATCGTCTCGGCTCTTTGTGGATAGATAAATTTAGTGGCGAAGTTAAAGAACTTCAAGAAACACCAGAGCAAAACTCGCAGGCCTTTTTTCAACGAGCAGCAGTAAAAGTTTGGCAAGATTGGAAAAAAGGATCTTTCCCAGAAAAAACATGTTGGGCATCCTGAGATTGATTGGGGATTGATAGCCTATTCACAGTGATAGGCTATCAATACTTTGTTCTTCCTCAGAAAGATACCTAGAAGTTCTCGAAGTTAGCTATTGCTATTTCCACAGAAGAAAAGATTACTTCAAAGTTCCCAAAACGGGCGCTACCTCAACCTCGGAAATTTGCGGAACCAAGAGTCCCTTAGCATAAATCTGGGGATTTGTTTGCGAGACTATGGCATAAGACTGGCGAAGATTAGCATTGACTGCGACAGTCTTCACATCGTACATCTGCATCGCCATTTTGGGATAGAAACCAATACCAATAATCATCAGCAGAAAACAGGCGGCGATAAATACCTCACGAGGTCTAGCATCCTCGTAGACTGCATCTTCTGGCACGAGACAGTCTGTACCAAAACAAACTGTTCCCTCATCTTCGCGATTTTCCAAGCCTGCATTATTAATGTCGCATAGCAGCGCTGCGTCTTTACCATAAAACACCTCTCGCAGCATGGAAAGTAGATAAATCGGTGTGAGGATAACTCCAACTGCGGCGAGAAAAACTGTGACGGTGCAGAAAGTTGAACTGTAAACGTCACTGCTTGTCATTCCAACAAATACCGAGAGTTCGCCAGCAAAGCCGCTCATACCGGGAAGTGCCAGAGATGCCATTGCTCCGATTGTAAACAGGGCAAAGACTTTGGGCATGGCTTGACCAATACCGCCCATATCTTTCATTACCATTGTGTGGGTGCGATCGTAAGTAACACCTGCTAAGAAGAACAGCACTGATGCAATCAAACCATGCGAAATCATCTGCAACATCGCGCCGTTGATTCCCAAATCAGTGAAGGACGCAATCCCAAGCAGTACAAATCCCATGTGAGAAATCGACGAATAAGCTAAACGCCGCTTCATATTGGTTTGAGCAAAGGAGTTCAATGCACCATAGATAATGTTGACAACACCGAGAATGGCTAGAACTGGCGCAAAATAAATGTGTGCATCGGGAAGCAACTCAAGATTCAGGCGAATCAGTCCATATCCGCCCATTTTCAGCAACACACCAGCTAATATCATCGATACAGGAGATGATGCTTCGCCGTGGGCATCAGGCAACCAAGTATGCATCGGGAAAACAGCAAGCTTGACACCAAATGCAATCAACAATCCTGCATAAAGTAGCAGTTGTAGTCCAAGAGGATATTCCTTCTTAGCCAGGGCGGTTATATCAAACGTCATATCACCGCCGTCGTATAGCCCCATTGCCAGGGCTGTCACTAAAATAAATATAGAAGCAGCTGCGGTATACAACAAAAATTTTGTAGCCGCATAACGACGCCTTTGCCCACCCCAAATGCAGACTAATAGATAGACGGGAATCAGTTCTACTTCCCACATGATGAAAAATAGCAGCAAGTCTTTAGCAACAAACACCCCTACCTGTGCCGAATACAGCACCAGCATCAAAAAATAGAAGAGGCGGGGTCGGCGATCGACTTGCCAAGCTGAAAAAATCGAGAGTGTGGTGACAAATCCGGCTAAAAGCACAAGTGGCGCTGAAAGCCCATCGACTGATACCGCCCAGTTAAAACCTAACTGAGGTATCCAGGCATAATTTTCCACCATTTGAAAACTAGCACTGCTGGCATCGTAATGCTTCCAAAATGCATAGCACATTAATGCAAAATCTGCAATACCTACACTTAGTGCATACCACCGCACGAGTTTACCATCTTTATCAGGCAACACAGGGATAAGCAGGGAAGCAACAAGTGGCAGTAAGACAATTGCGGTAAGCCAGGGAAATCGATCCGCTATCATGTATGTATAGAAAAATACTTATTTAGTCAATTATGTCATTCTACTAAACTTTGTAACGATTTCTTCATAAATCTTTGTCCCAGTTAACTGCTTTGACCAAAAAACAATTTACTGGAGACTGGGAAAGAAATATTTTTATTTGTTAAGTGTTCTTGTGTACGCAGTTGATGATGGTTTTACTTGCTTACGGTACTAATCCGGCCCGCAACGCACGGACAGCAGCTTGTGTCCGGTCAGCAACACAGAGTTTATTGAGAATACCTCGAACATGAGTTTTGACAGTACCGACTGTTAAATAGAGCCTTTTGGCAATTTCTGCATTGTCACAGCCAGCGACAATCAACTCTAAAACATCCATCTCTCTATGAGTTAAAGGATAGCTGACTATACTTTTCTCAACATCTGGGTCAATACCTTCAATCAAAACTCTTTTTCCAGATGCGTTTTTGTTGCCATCAGTGAAATCTTGACGTATTTGTTGTAGTACAACGTCTGCGATCGCTGGATCGATCCATGAGCTACCTGCATAAGTCGTTTGCACAGCTTCTACTAGTTTCTCAGTTTCTATATCCTTCATACAATAAGAATCTGCACCTGCTGCAAATGCTGCTAAAACTGCTTGTTCGCTATTTTGCATCGTTAAAATTAGCAGCTTTGTTGTATAGTCCTCATTTTCTGCCTGATATTGCCTAAATGTGCGTGTTAGCTCAATACCATCCATGTCAGGCAAACCAATGTCAATAGTAGCAACATCCGGCTTGAGAGTTTTCAGAAGCTTGATACCATCAGCTGCATTGGCTGCTTCACCAACAATGTTAAACTCTGGCTGGGTTTGTAAAGCAGACCGCAAGCCGATTCTTGTCAGGTTGTGATCTTCAATCACAAGGATCTTGATTTCACTCATAGTTGCTTAACTTTACTGTTATTTTTCTAAAGTACAGATTAAAATAATCTCGTTCTTCTATTCGGGATCTTATACAAAAAGCAATGCGTTTGGTATTATTCCCTGAACTTCATCTACCATTAGACATAGATAACCTTATCTCGTAAGCTTTTCTAAGGCAAGAGTTTCGATATGACAATATAATTCAATCAAAAAATATTTTTATACATAAACCCAACGCCCGATGTGTTATGCTATACAAATTTTCCGAAGAAATCTGATAGCAAGTAAAAGTAGGTGATTATTAAGTATTTATCCTTGCTTTGAGCGGTATTATGCACATAAAAGCGACTAAAATAACTCACTCTAGCACTCAGGCACTCATATTAATTGGAGAATTTAGGCGACTAATATACTTATGAAAAGAGTATTTTTGTAAGATAAATAGTACATATTTTAAAAAAAAGCAGTGTAATTACACAGAAAAAAGGTATTAAACTCAGAAAACTCTAAAAGAAAATGTTAATCCTTAATAATCTCAGCGCTGGTGAAGTAAGCTATTACTAGATTTGCTAGGGATAGCCAAGCACTTCTTTTTTATTTAGCCATGTCTTTACCTAAAACTGTCAAAAAAGATAAAATTCTCGTTGTCGATGATATTTTTGACAATCTACTGGTCTTAGAAGCAGTCCTAGAAGATGAGGACTATGAAATTAGCTTAGTAGAAGATAGTAAGATTGCTCTGGCTATGGTTGAAGAGTCACCGCCAGACATAATTCTCTTAGATGTGATGATGCCGGAGCTAGATGGCTATGAATTCACTCGGCGCATCCGACAGAATCAGGCGTTGCCATTTATCCCGATTCTGCTGCTTACGGCTCACTATGAGTCTAGCGTTGTTGAAGGATTAGACGCTGGTGCAGATGACTTCATTCGCAAACCATTCGATCCTGATGAACTACATGCAAGGGTGCGATCGCTCCTGCGCCTCAAGCATAGTATCGACGAACGAGATCAGATGGCGAACCTCCGGGCGGATTTTGTCTCCCGTTTTACTCACGACTTACGCATCCCTCTAGTAGCCTCTAACCGCGTATTAAAATTATTGCTGGAAGGCAGGTTTTGCGATGTTTCGCCACAATTGCAAGAAATAATTAATACCATGATTGGCAGTAATCAAGACTTGCTGGAAATGGTAAATACCTTGTTAGAAGTTTATCGTCATGAAGCGGGCTGTAAAACCTTAAAAATTTCTGCCTGCAATATTCAAGAATTAGTTAGTGAAGTTTGCCAAGAATTAACTCCTTTAGCTGAAGAAAAAGGATTAGCTGTAAAAATCGATCTAAGTGAAACTGCAAGCCCCATTATGGGCGATCGCTTAGAACTGCGGCGAGTTTTGACAAATATTATCGGCAATGCTATCAAATTTACAGACAAAGGTTCTGTAAATATTCACTGTTATCTGACTCCGATCGCTGTGAATATTGATATCCAAGATACAGGGCCAGGAATTTCTAAACCAGATCAGGCAATATTATTCGAGCGATTTCGTCAAGGAAAACACCAACGTTCTGGTAGTGGCTTGGGATTATATCTTTCTCGCTGTATTATCGAAGCACATCAAGGCACAATCGATGTGACATCTGAACCAGGCAAGGGTAGTACATTTACTATCCGCCTACCTTTAGCTGACGAAAACTAAAAGTAGGCGACAAAAAATTATTACTTTAATAACGCTGTTAGTACAATAGAATTAATAGAATTACCTTGTGATGTTGGGATGTCTGTTAAAAGATAGGTAAATAGAATATTAATTATGAATTAGCACCTTTGAGAAAATCAGTAATAGATTGAGAAAATGCTTTGCGATCGTTATTTTCAAAATAGCTGAAAATCTTAGGTAAAAAACAGAGTGAATAAGGGGAGAAGGTTCAGTAAATAATTATTTAACTTAAACCTTCTTCCTAAATAAAATTTCACCTATTACATTACCATCAAAATCTAACTACTTGAACAAATTTTTACAGCGAGGAAAACCCTATCACGCTGTACTAGTCTAAAGTCTTTTTAACTTCATCTTTGATATTTTCAGTCGTGTGACGGACTTGGGCTTCAGCTTGTTTAGCTTTACCTTCAGCTTTATCTTTAGGATCGCCAGTTACTTCGCCAATTGCTTCTTGTACTTTTCCTTCGACGTTTTTAGCAAAAGCTTTTGCTTTATCTTCGATACTCATCTTTTTTGCTCCTAAAGTAGGTTAAGTGTTGATTATTTATTGCTTGCTTGAAAAGCGCTGCAATATCTATAGATTACTTTTAAGTAACTTTTGCTTCTTCTATCTGACGATGTTTTTATGACAAATATTTGTGTCCATTGTACATAGTTATTTAACCTTGAAAATCATCTTTGGAAATTCAGGTAATATCCAAAAGAGGGAAAGGTATCATTATATTGTTCTATCTTTAGACAAAATCATTTATAACTTCAGGTAGATAGTGATGTTGATAACCCGCAACTTGGCTTATTACCACTGGATATGGTAAATATGTCAACAGAGTGCGGAGGCTTTCAAATTGGTGGTAGATAGTGCAGTATTAGCGAGTCCGTGTACTCAATTCTGGGTAAATGAGAGGAGATGCTTCAAAATACTTCGTCTTTAATCACTAAATGAGGTTAGTTAAATGTCTGAACTTACGGATGAACTTCAATATATTTTGAATTGGTTAAAATCTACCAATCATGATTTCTTTGATTGTTACAATCCAGGTTTAACTCGCCAGCAGATTGACGAAATTACAAAGGATTTACCATTCCGGTTATCTGAAGAAGTATACGAACTTTATCAATGGCGCAATGGAACCGCCGATTTTGGTTATAACAATGGCTATCTACCACTCTATTTTTTGTTTCCTGAGCAATTAAGAGCCGATATCATTTGTTCTTTTTGTTCCTTGCAAGATTCAGTTTATATTTACAAAAGTATCGGAGAAGCTACTAGCTATGATGATGCATATTGGAAGCAAGAATGGTTTCCTATTGCTGCGTATGAGACTAAAAGAAGCCTTTATGTAGTTGGCAATCTCGATCCATCTCCGGTTTATCTTTGGGATGTTGGTTGCCTTGAGGATTCAGTAAGAATATATAAAAATCTGACCAGTATGATATCTGTAATTGCAGAGTGTTGTGAGTTTGGTTTATATCAACTCATACCAGATGAAGATGGAGAGGAAGATGATATGATAATCCGAATAGATGAAGAAAAGCTAGAACTTGAAAAAGAGATATATCGAAAATATAACTCATAATTTAAAAAAATATGAAGTCTTGCAAATGTTGGGTTTCGTTCCTCAAACGCCACTTGCTACCTGAAGGGAACGCTAAAAGCGCAGCTTGCTTCCCTGTAAGGGTACAAGTCGGGAAACCGCAAGGGCGCAGTGGCCCCAACTTACGTAGTTTAAGGTTTTTGGGGCTAACGCAAGCGTATTGAGTTACATATTAGTCACATCTTTCTTAATAGTCACTTATTAACTTGCAATCCGCTGTATATTGCTTCTGCAACTCTGACTAATTAAGCAAGTAGTAGAAATAACTGACACTAAAAATAGTGGAAATCTCAGTAAATACTGTAGGAGCAGTAGCTTGCAGAATAAGGATTTTGTCACAAAATTTAGCAGAAATCAACATAATTGTTCAGGTTTTAACTGAAGAATAGTTTAGCTAGTGTAAGAAGGCATAGATAAGTCTCAGCAGCGACTTTGAAATACCTAATAAAAGTTGTGACTAATTTCTGCTCAAAGACAGCAGGAACAATTATCGACGTTTATTTCTAGCTTATTACTTGTAGTATTTATGAAGATATTTATGCAATCAAATTCTAGTACTCAACCAACTCCCAACTCCCAATATATAGACTACAAAATGCCAACTGATTCGTCTGTTAACATTTTTATCGGATATTCTATCTTGATTCCAATGATTGTGTTTGTTGGGTTTAATATCTATAAGAAATACCAGACTGCTGTTTTTTGCCGACAAGTTGCTTATTTAGAGAAACTGTGGCATTTGAATATTAAAAAAGAGCTTGAAGAAAAATAATAATGAAGTACTTATTTCTAGTTTGGGTGCTTATATTCTCTTTAGTCGCTCCTAGTGCGGCGATGTCTGACAACAAGCCCCTTCTCGACCAGAGCATACATCAACACGTCTACACTGAAGTAAAACAGCCATACAACTTAATATCTGGACTTGGCACAATCCACCATCCAGTTTCTACTTCTAATCCCCAAGCCCAAAAGTTTTTCGATCAGGGATTAAATTTAATTTACGCTTTTAATCATGATGAGGCGGCGCGTTCTTTTCAATACGCTGCTAAACTCGATCCGCATTTAGCGATCGCATATTGGGGTGTTGCTTTAGCCTTGGGGCCCAATATTAACTCCGCAATAGACCCCAATCGGGAGTTAGCTGCTTACCAAGCAGTACAGCAAGCTGTGGCCCTTTCTACCGAAGCTTCCACCCCAGAACGAGACTACATTAACGCCTTAGCAAAACGTTACTCTCAAGATGCCGATGCTGATTTGTATCAACTAGCAGTAGATTACGCCAAAGCAATGGGAAACCTAGTCAAGCGCTATCCTGATGATTTGGATGCAGCGACACTTTACGCTGAAAGCCTGATGGATCTGCATCCTTGGCAGCACTGGACTAAAGATGGTAAGCCACAGCCAGATACAGAAGAAATTGTGGCTATTTTAGAATCAGTTCTCAAACGCAACCCAAATCATGCCGGAGCTAATCATTACTATATCCATGCAGTAGAAGCCTCACCTTCTCCAGAACGGGCCCTTGTCAGTGCTAACCGACTCGGAACTCTAGCGCCAGCAGCAGGACACTTGGTACACATGCCAAGTCATATTTATTTTCGTGTGGGAGATTATCAAGGGGCAATGCAGGCAAACAAGCAGGCGATCGCTCAAGATGATATTTACATCAAAAAATATCAAGTCCAGGGCACTTACCCCATGATGTATTACAACCACAACGTACATTTTCTCATGGTGGCCAGTAGCATGGCAGGAAGATATGAAGATGCTCTGAAATCCGCAGATAAATTAGTTGCAAATGCTACTGCAATTGACCCCTATGCACCAATGCTTGAGGGATTCCTCGGCAGTAAAATGCTGATTCAGACACGCTTTAGTGATTGGGATGCCATCTTAAAAACTCCTGCTCCCGCAGCTAAATTGCCCACTACTTCTGCACTTTGGCATTTTGCTCGCGGTATGGCAAGCGCAGCCACAGGCAAACTTGAAGATGCAGCAAGTGAAAGTCGGGCATTACTGGCTGCCAAACAGGGAATTTCCACTAGAGCAACCATTGGATTCAGTCCAGCCAGTACTATTTTAGACATTGCCTCAAAAGTTCTAGACGCCAAAATTGCCAGAGAAAAGCATGATTATGAATCTGCCATCCAATTGCTAGAAAAAGCAGTAGTAGCAGAAGATGCTCTTAATTACGTGGAACCACCAGACTGGTACTTTCCGACGCGGGAATCTTTGGGTGCTGTGCTTTTGGCTAAGGGTGACTATAGAGAAGCTGAGAAAGTCTTTCGTGCCGATTTAAAAAAATATCCCCATAATGGACGTTCTCTATTTGGCTTGCAGGCAACTTTGCAGGCACTGGGCAAAGATGAGGCCGCTCAACTTGTCAAAGCTGAATTAGAGACAGCTTGGAAAGGTGATGTTCGGCAACTTAACATTGCAACTTTGATTAATTAGCCAAACATGATGTTACGCCACTTACTCTCCTTTTTCAAAAAAAGAGGCTAGCGCCAAAAAAAAAAGACTCGCGATGCTTGCTGCTATAAGCATCGCAGTTGCTTTTATAGCAGGTTTTCCCAAAGAGTACAAGTCACAATAGTTTTATATTTGTTGCCTGACTTTGCCTTTCGTATTAAAATCTTGAAGTAATGCTTCATGGTGAATGCAGTCAAACGTTCAATTCGGATATTCAAAGATGCGCCCCTGCATGTCTGATTTTCTATATCACCCTACAGAATTTATTTTATTCCATTTCCAACCCCTTTTTGCGGTGGATTGTACTTAGGGTATGTGGGGGCGGGCGATCGCTTAGGTGCGATCGCATCACTGGTTAACTATCTAGTGGATGCAAAGAGTTGGCTCGTATGTCATCCTAGATTTATGAGAGTTAATTCAGTGATGTCTTTGGTTTTAGTATTGAAAGGCTTTTTCCTTTTAGTATTTACAGACTTCTGAGAGAAATTAAAATCTCTACACAGTGATGATTTTGGAGAGAATCGATGTCAATTTATGTAGGTAACCTCTCTTATGACGTTACACAAGAAGATTTAAGTGGTATTTTTGCAGAATATGGTACTGTAAAGCGCGTTCAAGTACCTACTGACCGTGAAACAGGTCGTCCGCGCGGCTTTGCTTTTGTGGAAATGGGAACTGAAGCTGAAGAAACTGCTGCCATTGAAGCTCTCGACGGTGCTGAATGGATGGGTCGTGACTTGAAAGTTAACAAAGCTAAACCCAAGGAAGACAGAGGTGATAGAGGTTCCTTTGGTGGTAACAGAGGAGGATACGGCAACCGCGGCGGTGGCGGTGGCGGACGGTACTAACCTTGGAAACAAAAACTTACCAAGAGTTTTAAGGTCAGACAAACAAGAGTCTGTCTTTTTTTTGTAATGTTACCGCCTGCATAGCCATTGATGAAGTCAACTTAGTAGGAGAAATAATGACCCAAGTAATTGTAGGTGACAATGAACACATTGAGTCAGCCTTACGACGATTTAAACGAGAAGTTTCCAAGGCGGGAATTTTCCCAGACATGAGAAAGCATCGTCATTTTGAAACACCCTTAGAAAAACGCAAGCGCAAAGAAGTTGCCAAGCACAGACAAAGTAAGAGAAGTTTTCGTAATTAAGGGCTGAGATACAGCAGAATTCAGTCCTTCTGAATTTAGGAGTAAAACAGGCTTTATACCTTGCTTTGAGACGCAAGCTTGTGTACTTCACCTTCTTTCAAATTCGCTGTAAATATGAATGAATTCCCTCATAGATTCTATGGGGGTTTTCCTTTTATCTATTTTAAAATCAGGAAACCTAAAGAAACGCTAAAATCAAGTCAGCCTTTGTATTGTAGCGGTTGTGTCCCACATCACTCAGAGTGCGGTTCACTGCATAAATCCTGATTGTCAACGTCCTTATCCTCAGCCTTGGGGAAACAAATTTTGCAACAGCTGTGGCGCACCGCTAGAGTTGTTAGACCGCTATGTTCCACTTCAGCCCTTGGGATCGGGAGGATTTGCTCAAATCTACACAGTTTGGGATGAAAAAACTCAAACAGAGAAAGTGTTGAAAGTATTGGTAGAAGATTCGCCGAAGGCACTGGAGTTATTTACCCAAGAGGCGGCAGTTTTATCCGGTTTGCACCATCCAGGTGTCCCCAGAGTCGATGCCGAAGGGTATTTTCAGATACAACTATTTAACCCCAAACCGCACCAACTCCCTTGTCTGGTAATGGAAAAAATCAATGGGCAAACTTTAGAGGAGATATTAAAAAACTTTCCCCAAGGGTGTCCAGAGAATTTGGTTTTAAATTGGTTTGCCCAAGCAGTGCAGATTTTACAAGAATTACACAAACGTCAGATTCTTCACCGAGATATCAAACCTTCTAATTTAATGCTGGGTACATCTTCGTCATCTTTAACCCCGTCTCCAGGGCAACCAGAGGGCGATCGCCTGGTGTTAATTGATTTTGGCGGAGCCAAACAATTTAGTGCCTCTAAGCTACGTTCTGTGTCTAGTTCCACGCGATTATTTTCTTCTGGCTACAGTCCACCAGAACAAGTGACTGGAGGTATTGTTGGGCCAAGTGCCGATTTTTATGCTCTTGGTCGAACGGTGATTGAACTACTAACAGGCAAATACCCACTAGAGTTGGAAGATCGGCAAACTGGAAAATTGCGCTGGCGAACTGCGGTGAATGTCAACCCGCAACTAGCAGATTTGCTGGATGAGATGGTGCAGGAAGATGTGCGATCGCGTCCGGCAAATGCAGCTATAATTCAAAAACGTTTGGCGAAGATTTCTCAACCATTACCGCCACCAGGGTTATTTGCCCAACTGCAAGACAAGATTAAGCAAGCCTCAACGCAAGTTTCCCAGAGATTTACACTGGTAACACAAGCTATCGAACAAGTTTTAGCTAACTTTAGCCTAGCTCTCACCAAAACCGTTATTTTTATCGCTCAGACAATCATCAAAATTCTCCGAGCTTGTTTGGCGACGATTTGGGCGATTGTACTAAGTACTATCGGCGCTTGTTTTGGTGCGATCGCTGGTTTTATTTTGGCCTATCACACCAGCTTAGGGCCTCAGATTGTAGAATTTATTGGGAGTCAGCTAAATCAATTAGTACCAAATACTCAACCCGTCTTCGGGACAGATATTTTAGTGTTTGTCGCCGCAGGCTGGGGAACCGCTTGGGGATTGACAGTATCCGGGTGTTTTGGTCAACGGCGGCGGTTTTTAGTGGCTTCCTTGATGGGCATGATTAGCTATGGCTTCGGCTGGTTGATTTTGCAACTAATCATCCCAAAAGATAGTGGCGAGGGCTTAGTGGCAGTGATTTTAGTAGCAGTTTGCCTACTTACCTTGAGTTTAGGACTTCGCAGCCATCATGTAGTGTACGCTGTGTTCGCGGCCTTTGGCAGTGCGATCGCCTATGCCGTTTTGATTCTTTTGAATTTAGCACCCCCAATTTTCCAATTTACCAGTCAACCAGGTTGGTCAGAGTTATATTCACCTCTGACTTTTTTTGGCTCTGTAGGCTTCTTTATCAGCTTCTGGTTAGGAGTGAGTTATTACCTGATTGTCCCTGGACTGCGCCTTTTAGGATGGCGGTGACAGAAGGCAGGGGAGCAGGGGGGCAGGGGGGCAGGGAGCAGGGGGATGAGCAAGACAAGGGGACAAGGGAGACAAGGAGACAAGGGGGACAAGGGGGACAAGGGGGATAAGAGGGAATTATTGAACAAATTTCTCCCAAGTCTCCCCCCTCTTCCTTGTCTCCCAAGTCTCTTCTCAATGCCCAATGCCCCATGCCCCATGCCCAATGCCCCATACCCAATGCCTAAAAACAAGATCACCCTAGTCGTATTTTTATCGAGCTAGGGGGATCACATATTTGGTAGTCTATAATTGGTTCGGTATAGTTCCTTACGATTTGATTCTATAGCCTATATTTCCGTTTGAGTAGTCTTACTATCATAATTTATAGTATTTTTACAGCTTCTTAATCAATGCTTCATCCCTGTACTTCCTTAGAGAAGCAGTATATGTAAGGATGGCAGTACGTGATGTTCGTAACTTGTCATTTTTGTAAATATCAGTAAAAAATATGAAACTTAAGATTGTTGCCACCGTCTCGCTGTTAGCTTGTTTAGGGTTTGCAGAGCAGGCTCTTGCGTTAAATCAGCTAGACTTGGATCAGTTAAAGGCAACAAGTGCCTGTCCTCGGTGTAATTTGAGTGGCGCTGACCTAACTAGGCTGAATCTAACTGGAGCAAATTTGCGAGGGGCTGACTTGAGCGGCGCTACATTATCTCAAGCTAATCTCACAAATGCCGATCTCACCGGTGCAAATTTAGAAAATGCAATTCTGAATTCGGCGAATCTTAGTGGTGCTTCTTTAACAGGAGCAAATTTAAAATTAGCATCCCTGGAAAATGCCGATCTGTCTTTTGCCGGTTTTATCAGCGCCAATTTAGAAGCAGCAAACTTAAAAAATGCAATATTGCAGTTTACTAATTTTCGAGGGGCTAACTATCGGCTAACAACTCTGGCTAATGGTGTCGTCACCTCCGACAAACCCTATGGCTGGTCGTTAGAGCGTCAAAACCCCAGAGAATGTAACAAGTTTAAACCCGAAAATACTTTAGGCACAACCTGCTATTCAAAATAAACTGGGGCATTGGGCATTGGGCATTGGGCATTGGGCATTGGGCATTGAGAAGAGACTTGGGAGACAAGGAAGAGGGGGAAGACTTGGGAGAGATTTGTTCAATAATTCCCTCTTATCCCCCTTGTCCCCCTTGTCCCCTTGTCCCCCAAGTCTCCCAAGTCTCCCTCATCTCCCTCATCCCCCTGCTCCCTGCTCCCCTGCTCGCTTCAACCTCTATCCTTGTATAGCAAAAGCATTTTGTTTGTTAACAGTTCTTTATCATGGGAAAAAAGCCTAGCCTATAGATTAATTAAATCGATGCTTACCCATATAAAAGACTTAGCAGCAAAACTAGCGCCCCGCTTAATTGAAATTCGCCGTCACATCCACTCTCACCCAGAACTCAGCGGGCAAGAGTACCAAACAGCAGCTTTCGTAGCTGGTGTTTTGTCTTCCAGTGGACTGCACGTACAAGAAGGAGTTGGTAAAACGGGCGTGATTGGAGAACTTCAAGGCACTGGCCAAAATGACCGTTTATTGGCAATTCGCACTGATATGGATGCCTTGCCAATTCAAGAGGGTACTAATTTAGAATATGCCTCTCGTGCAAATGGAATTATGCACGCTTGCGGTCACGATGTTCATACCACTGTAGGGTTAGGAACGGCAATGGTGCTGTCCCAAATGACTGAGGAATTAGGTGGGAAAGTGCGGTTTTTATTTCAGCCAGCCGAGGAAATTGCTCAAGGGGCAAGCTGGATGGTGAAAGATGGAGCGATGGAAAATGTCTCAGCTTTATTAGGGGTTCATGTTTTCCCTTCTATACCCGCAGGTTCTATTGGGGTGCGTTACGGGGCATTAACAGCCGCCGCCGATGATTTAGAGATTCTGATTATGGGAGAATCTGGACACGGGGCGCGTCCCCATGAGGCGATTGATGCGATTTGGATTGGTTGCCAAGTGATTACGGCACTGCAACAAGCTATCAGCCGGACACAAAATCCTTTGCGTCCTGTAGTATTGAGTATCGGGAAGATTAATGGTGGCAGAGCGCCGAATGTAATTGCCGATAAAGTGCAGTTATTGGGAACTGTGCGATCGCTCCATCCCGAAACCCGTGCCCATCTGCCAAACTGGATTGAAAACATTGTATCTAATGTTTGCCATACCTACGGAGCAAAGTATCAAGTCAATTATCGCCAAGGTGTACCCAGCGTCCAAAATGATTACGCCCTGACGCAATTGTTACAATCAGCCGCAGAAGAAGCTTGGAGTAGCGATCGCGTTCAAGTACTACCCGAACCCTCCCTTGGCTCTGAAGATTTTTCTATTTATTTAGAACATGTCCCTGGTTCTATGTTTCGCTTGGGTGTAGGCTACAAAGAAAGAATCATTAACCACCCTTTACACCATCCCCAATTTGAAGTCGATGAATCTGCAATTATTACCGGGGTTGTAACTATGGCATACACCGCTTATAAATACTGTCAGCAAAATTTGTAAACAAAAACTCCCAGCAGATAAATGCTGGGAGTTTTTGTTTAACTAACCTTTTTTAGCGGATATAGAAAGCTCGAAAGCATTCTATACATTCGACTCGCTAACAACGCCCAATTTCTCTTGAATTTTGGTCTTAGCGGCTTTGAATTCAGTAGCCAGTTGCTCGCTTTCATCGCTGCTCAAGTTGTTACGAATAGCAGCAAACATTGTGCTTTCTTCTTGACGAATGTGGTCGCCAATCGCGTCCATCAACTGTTTAACTTTTTCTTTGAATTGAGGTGAAGATGGGCTAAGAGCCTTAATTTCCTCTAACGCCTGCTTGGCATGAGCTTGTTCATCAAACAATTCTTGGGTGTTATCTTGACCGTAGAAAGGACGTACTCTGGGGTAGACTACTTCTTCTTCAGCTTCAGCGTGGGCACTTAAATCCTTGTAAATTTGACCGAAGTACTCTTGGATCTTTTGTGGATCGTTGCTTTGCAATAGTTCGGTGAATAAGGTATTTACCTTGTTGTGATCGAGGCGGATGACATCTTGGATATTCAGATCCTTTTTGTCGCTGTTTTGGGTGACAGCGCTACCTACCACACCACTGACTGCGGCCACAGCGTCTTGAACCCGTGCCCAAATTCCTTGATCTGCATCTTGTCCAGTGAGTTCGCGGACACCTAGAACCTCTAGAATGCCTTTAAGTTGCTCTTGGTGAGCGCGGTTCTCAAAGTTAATGGTATTTAATGGCCCGATCGCTAGCAACACATCAGCGCCAACTTTTTGAGCAGCTTTGTGAACTATCAAGCCACTCATTACTACTTGATGTTTCAGCAATTCATGCTGAGAGACTTTTTCATACAGGCTTAACTCAGAACCTTTGAACAATTCGCGAGCTTTTTCAATGAATTGTGTAACATTTTGTTTGGGTTCAGCCTGAATCCCATACTGACCAATTACGGTTTCTAAAATCCCAAGGTTTTTTTCATCATCTTTGATAAAATTTCGGATGCGATCGGCAATTTCAGCATCAAGCCCTTGCGTCAAAAGCGATTGTTCATTTTCGATGACCAACTGTTGCAGAGCTTTAAGACTTGCCAGTTTTACAGCAATAGCATTGCGTTTCGTATCATCTAAAGTAGTAACCATCCGTGTTCTCCTCGGCAAAGTGTTCGTAATTCTTACTTGATATAACCTTGACACAGGGGTTAGGGAGATTCCATCTTTCTTTTGAGCGATCGCGCTCACAACTCTGGGTAGATAAAAAAACTTTTTGTTAGAGAAAAATAGAAGCGATCGCTTCTATTTTTGATTGCCATCAAATTAAGCAGTTTAGTATGACATTCAAATTAAATAAATTACCTATTTGAAAGCAATTTATATCTTTAGAATGACAATTAAGATCAAAAAAACTACTTCTTATTCAAGAGGGCAAAATCGTAACCAGTTCCACTAGAGCAAGATTCGCAACGCTCAATTTTGACAAGCATTGCTTCTCCTTGACGCTCGCCAGATGCCGAAAACTGAATCATTCCGGTTGCTCCAGATGTTGAAAAATTGGGATTAGACAATATCCTCTGTAATCCTTCGCGGGTACTATCTTTTTTTAAACCAGCAATAATTGCTTGAAGTGCATCATAAGCTCCTGCTGTTCTCTGATTTACTTGAGCATTCCAAAGCTGAAAGGCATTTTTTGCAAAGGGGTTATCTTTATTAGCATCACGATGCCAATACACAGGTAATACCATTCCTTCGAGATCCTTGCCATTTTGTAAAGTTGTTGCACTGTACATAGTTTCAGAAGCAAACAATGGCTTTCTACCTTTAACTTCTTGTGCTACTTTGGTGGCAAAGTATATATTTCTGATTGAAGGCATTAGTAAAAAGCCACTTGCATTTTCTGTTTCTATGGCTTTATCTACAAAAGCTTTAGGATCAAAATTCTTATCTGCTAAATTGCAAGGCGTACTAATAACGTTGCTGCCATAATTTTTGATCGCTTGAGTGTACTTTTCTACAAGTATCTGATTTGATGAAGAGGTTGGATTATCTCTTGAATTACGAACATCGCCACAAATAGCAACATTCCTTGCTTGTCGAGCAATGTAGCGAGAATGAGTATCTACTAAATTATCATATAACGGATTTACGTGAAATAAGTAGTTATTTGTGGAACTATTAGGCTGACTATTTAATGCATTATTATTTAACTTTCCTGAATTTTCTGCTTGATTTGGTAGCTCAACGGGCAAGACTAAAACCAAACCTTTCTCTTTATATATTTCTGCGTTACGTCTGACACCCACGGCAGCTACAAGGCTTTTATCTTCAACTAATTCATTATCTAGGCGTGCAGAATCTTCTCTATTATCAGCACTTGCAATTACAATTTGCAATTTTTTACCATTAATTCCTCCTTGGGTATTAACTTCATTTTGAGCTTGAGCTACACCGCGTAAAATCTCTTCTGCTAAACTAGGGTCGAAGTTAATTGGTGCGACGATCGCAACTTTTATAGCTGATGAATTATCTCGCGCTATTTTGGCATTATTTAAATAAATTAAAGTTTCTGGATCGTTGCGATTATTTTTTAGAGAATTAGTAAACTTTTTAACGGCAGTAATGTAATCTTTTTCAGCAAAAGCTTTAACTCCATCTGTTTTTTCAGGGGATGTTTGCACTTTCACCAAAATCCTTGTACCCAAATTCATTAATGGCGACTTATTTGTAAATGAAGATGAAGTTTGTGTGGGGTTTGATGGTGTTGTTACGATAGTAGAAGATACTTTGTTAATTAACCATAAAATAGCTGCTACCATTACCCCAGCTAGACCTAGAGAAATAAGCAGTCTCAAGTTTTCTTTTTTATTTGTCATGAATAATTACCAATTTATTACAAAAATTATTTTAAATAAATAGATTTATGACAATTGAACAACACAAAAAACTAAAGATATTTAGCAATCAGGTTGTTGATTATTTCAGATACACCCACAATAATAACTGTCAATAAACCTGCTAGAATAACTAGTAATACTACAAGAAAAAATCCATTTAAACCCGCTTTGAAAAGATTATTAGTTAAAAGATTTCTGAAAATAAAGACAACGAGTAAGTTTGCGATAATAGCAATAACAATTAAATAAGCTTTTTCTAGAAGGGGGCGAGATTGAATAAAGATTAATCCTCCTAAAATGAGCAACCACAATCCAGAGCTAATCCAAGTAGTTCCGAGAAAACTTATAAGTGCGATCGCTAAAAATGAACTACCCGATCCAGCTATGATTGCTCCAGACAATAATCTCCTGTTAGATAATTGTGGTATATATCGAGTTGATTGATGTTGATTTTGCAGTTGCGTCCTTGATGGTAGAGTAGGTGGAATAACTGTAGGAGGTGATGTATACCTTAGCAGTGGCAACTTCTTTAAGTCTTGTAAGACAGCTTGTGCAGATTGATAACGCTGTTCGTGATTTTCTTGTAGACACTTGTTAAGAATCATCTCTAATTCTTGACTTATGGGTTGTGTTAAATGCTGTCGCCAACTAGAAGTCCAACCATAGCCTTGTTTCATCCACAAACTCGAAGGAGAGATATTAGTCAGCAGTTGAAAGCAAGTTATTCCTAAACTGTAGATATCACTAGACAGAAAAACTTTACCCGTTTGCATTTGCTCAACTGGTGCATAACCTAATGAACCAATAATTGTCCCGATCGTAGTGTTTGTAGGTTCCGTTTTTTGTTTTGCCACTCCAAAATCAATTAGTACTAACTTCCCATCATTTTGACGGCGAATAATATTTTCTGGCTTAATATCTCGGTGAATTACTTGTTGTTGATGTATGTTTATCAGTACGAATAATAAATCATTTAAAAAACCTCGAATTTTGGCTTCATCAAAAACTCCCTGTTGTTTTAACTCTTGCAACAGATTTTGTCCTTCGATAAACTGTTGCACTAAATACAGATATTCAGCTTCCTTAAAATATGCATACAAATTAGGAATTTGGACATGTTCTCCTAGTTCTTTGAGACGTTTGGCCTCTCGTTCAAACAACTCAGTCGCTTTTTTATGTGCCTGACTACCCTGACTGGCATAAAATTGACTTAGAACCAGCTGCTTAACAACACATCGTTCATTGAGCTTGTCTATATCTTCTGCAATATATGTGCGTGAAAAACCTCCTCTCCCTAATGGTGCGATGATTCGGTAACGATTTCTCAATAGCGATACCAACTGTGTGCCACAACTGAGGCAGAAATTTGCCCCGTCAGGATTTTTGGGATTCTCGCAATTAGGATTTAGGCAGCAGACCATATAACTATCGCTGTCATTTTATTAGTTTTTAGAATATACCTTAAATTCTCTAGAAGCTTTACATTGTAAAGTCTCTACATAGATAATGGCGTAGGCGTAGCCCGCACTTCGGCAAGCTCAGTGACCATCGTAGACATCGCTTTTTGCTTTTTTAAACAATTGACCTAGCTCTACATTGTGAGAATTCTGTGTGAGTTGAATATTTTTGTAGAGATACCTACTTCATTCTAGTCAATAGAAACCAGGCTTGGCGATCGCTTCTTTATCGATCCCAAACACGAAATAACCTGACTTTAAGTAGCCAATAACTTCATCTCTCTGGGACAAAGATCGTACTTTTCACCAAAGCATTTCAATGACTAAATTCCTCTATGCGAATCAACCGCAATTCTCAAAAGCAATACAGCCCTTCAATTAACACCTGTTTGTCACAGACAGCTTTTTTATCCCACCAACGCCGTAATTACCACATATCTCGATTGTGGGGTTTACAAAACTCCCCGCAATTGTGACGATTACGCTAGAATTATTAAAGGTTCTTTACAGAATTTGCCGATCCTTCTCAATTCTGTTAAAACAGCCTAGCATTCAAATGTAAATCTTATAAACACCCTCTAGAGTTCACCAAAAGCTTCTATGACGCTCCCAATTCGCAACGTCGCCATTATCGCCCACGTTGACCACGGCAAAACCACGCTGGTTGACGCACTCCTCAAACAATCCGGCATTTTCCGCGAAGGCGAAGACGTTCCGGATTGCGTTATGGACTCCAACGCCCTAGAACGGGAACGGGGTATTACTATCCTGTCCAAAAATACGGCAGTTCGCTACAAAGAAACACTAATTAATATTGTTGACACTCCTGGACACGCTGACTTTGGTGGCGAAGTTGAACGGGTACTCGGTATGGTTGACGGATGTCTTCTGATTGTCGATGCTAATGAAGGCCCCATGCCCCAAACGCGCTTTGTTCTGAAAAAAGCTTTAGAAAAAGGGCTGCGTCCCATCGTTGTCATCAACAAAATCGATCGCGGTCAGGCTGACCCCCACGTTGCAGTTGATAAAGTCTTGGATCTGTTCTTGGAATTAGGCGCAGATGAAGACCAATGTGATTTTCCTTATCTGTTCGCCTCCGGGATGGGAGGTTTTGCGAAGGAAACCTTGGAAGCAGAATCGGTAGACATGCAACCTTTGTTTAACGCAATTTTGAAACACGTTCCATCACCAGTAGGCGATCGCAATAAGCCTCTGCAATTACAAGTCACAACCCTAGATTATTCTGAATATCTGGGACGGATTATCATTGGCAGAATTCACAACGGTACTATCCGTTCAGGACAGCAAGCCGCTTTAGTTACAGAAAATGGCACCATCGTCAAAGGTAAAATTACCAAATTGATGGGCTTTGAAGGTTTGAAACGGGTGGAAATGGAAGAAGCAACCGCAGGTTATATTGTAGCGGTGGCTGGTTTCGCTGATGCTTACATTGGGGAAACGATTACCGATCCTAACGAACCCCAAGCTTTACCACTAATTAAAGTGGATGAACCCACCTTGCAAATGACCTTCTGGGTGAATGATTCGCCCTTTGCAGGTCAAGAAGGCAAGTTGGTGACATCAAGACAAGTGCGCGATCGCCTTTTCCGCGAACTCGAAACCAACGTGGCTTTACGTGTGGAAGAAACCGATTCTCCCGATAAATTCCTCGTTTCCGGTCGGGGAGAACTCCACCTGGGTATCTTAATTGAAACCATGCGCCGCGAAGGCTTCGAGTTTCAGGTATCTCAGCCACAGGTTATTTACCGCGAAGTCAACGGTCAACCTTGCGAACCTTACGAACTCTTGGTGTTAGACATTCCTGTTGATGCTGTGGGTAGCTGTATCGAACGCCTGGGACAACGCAAAGGCGAAATGCAAGATATGCAACCAAGTAGTGGCGATCGCACCCAGTTAGAGTTTGTCATTCCCGCCCGTGGTTTGATTGGTTTCCGGGGTGAATTCATGCGGATGACTCGTGGTGAAGGCATCATGAACCACAGTTTCTTAGACTACCGTCAACTCAGTGGCGACATTGAAGCCCGTAACAAAGGTGTTTTAATCTCCTTTGAAGAAGGCGTTTCTACCTTCTACGCCATGAGGAATGCCGAAGATAGAGGAGCATTCTTTATTGTTCCCGGCACAAAGGTTTACAGAGGCATGATTGTCGGCGAACACAATCGTCCGCAAGATTTGGAACTGAATATCTGTAAAACCAAGCAGTTGACCAACCACCGCGCTGCTGGTGGCGATGAATTGGTGCAACTGCAAGCACCGATAGACATGAGCCTAGAGCGTGCTTTGGAATACATCGGCCCCGATGAATTGGTGGAAGTTACACCCCAATCAATTCGTCTGCGGAAGATGTCGAAGAAGTTGGCAAAACGGTAAGTAAAGCAATAACTTAATTAATTTAGAAAGTCCGCATCAGCGGGCTTTTTTGTTTGCTAGGTGTGTAACAATCATTTTTTAAATGAATATATAGCAGGAGGCAGGAGGTAAAAACCTTGCTATTCCTGAGATTTGCGCTTGTCATTATGTCATAATCTACCTGGCAACTGCCATAACAAGGAATAGAAGTATAATAATGCCTGATGTTTATTACACATGAGCCAAAGTAAGCTGCACTTAAATCATCCTGTCTTAGGAAAGTTAGTCAAAGAATTTAGACCAAAAATTTTTAGATCGCTTAGTAAAAGTATTAATATTACCTTATCTTGTATCACATCAAAAACTGTTTGGATTAGTCAAAACTAGGCGTAAGCGCCACCCTTGAGATTAACGCTTACACCCAACAAATTTGGGCTTTAACTTCTTAAGTTGACACCAATGATTGCTTGCGATCGCATTATGCTGTTAAAGATTTAATTATATGTAACCAATAAAACTGAATTATACAAAAAAAAATAAGTAAAATTTCGTATGTTTTTTGTACATCTACTATCTAGGCTGATTTATTACACATGACACTGAACTCGCTCACAGACAGTCCTATTGTTGCATTTACAATTCTCCTAATAGTAATCTTTACTGTCCCTCCGATATTTGAGCGACTGCGACTACCTGGATTAGTGGGGTTGTTGGTTGCAGGTATATTACTAGGACAAAATGGACTAAAGTTGTTAAATCCTGAGTCTGAAACTATCAATCTGCTCTCTGAGATCGGCAAACTTTATTTGATGTTTGTGGCAGGTTTAGAAATTGACTTAGAGCAGTTTCGTAAAACTAAAAATCGCTCAATCGGGTTTGGCACTTTAACATTTTTAGTTCCAATGATTGCTGGCATTGCTACAGGACAATTATTCAATTTTGGTTGGAATGCCTCCTTCCTCATTGGTTCTTTACTAGCCTCTCATACCCTCTTGGCATATCCAATTGTGAGTCGTCTGGGAGTGGTAACAAATGAAGCTGTAACCGTCACGATTGGGGCAACAATTTTTACTGACACTGGTGCTTTGTTAGTGTTGGCAATTTGTGTTGGAATTCATGGAGGAGAATTCTCCGCCATGAGTTTAGCAATTTTATTAGGTGGATTAGCAATTTACACTGCTGTTGTCCTGTTTGGCTTTGACTGGGCAGGAAAAGAGTTTTTTCGCCGCTCTGGGGATGAACAAAGTAATCAGTTTTTGTTTATATTACTAGCATTATTTTTGGCATCTGTCGGAGCGCAGGTAATTGGAGTTGAGAAAATTGTTGGTGCTTTTTTAGCAGGTTTAGCTGTCAACGATGTTCTAGGACGTAGCCCAGTCAGAGAAAAAATCGAGTTTATTGGTAGTGTTTTATTTATCCCTTGTTTCTTTGTGGACATGGGATTATTGATTAATATTCCTGCATTTATCAAAACCCTCAGTTCAATTTGGTTGACTCTGGTAATTGTAATAGCTTTGATTGGCAGCAAATTTATAGCAGCATTCTTAGCCAAATTATTGTATCGCTACAACACGGCAGAATTGCTAACGATGTGGTCATTGTCGCTACCACAGGTAGCAGCCACACTAGCAGCAACCTTGGTTGCTTATCAAACGGTAAATCCTGCTGGTGAGCGCTTAATCAGTGAAGCTGTCTTAAACAGTGTGATTGTGCTTATGCTGGTAACTGCAATTATGGGGCCCATAATAACAGCACGATTTGCTCCTTCACTACAGCTTTCTCAGACAGATTTTGAAACAGATAGTTTGACAACTTGGTGGCAAGGTAATGAAGATGAGCAAGTAGAGAAAAATCAATATCCATTTACTGTACTAGTGCCAATATACAATCCCCAAACCCAGCGCTATTTAATCGAAATGGCAGCACTACTGGCTAGTCATGAATCTGGAAGAATTGTGCCATTAGCTATTACCAAGGCACATATTCACATGGATAATCCACAATTAGTAACAGCGCTTGACCAGAGTCAGCAAAGATTAAGTTTAGCTAGAGAAATCAGTCAAGAATTTGATGTAGAAGTTTCACCTGCAAATCGGATTGACGATGATATAGCTTTGGCAATCAGCCGCACCAGTCGAGAACAAAATGCTAGTTTAATAGTGATGGGTTGGTCGCAGACAACAGGTTTACGCGCCCGCTTATTTGGTAATGTTATTGATAGCGTCTTCTGGTCTTCTCACTGTCCGGTTGCAGTTACACGCCTCTTGAGCAGTCCCAAGACAATCCAAAGAATTCTTGTACCAGTTGGAGACTTAACGCGCCAAACAATCGGTGCTTTAAGGTTTGCTCAGATTTTGGCTGATGTCAATCAGGCGGAAGTTGTGCTTTTACACGTGTGCGATCGCAAATCACCCCCAAATCGAGTAGAAAGATTTGTGTCTCAATTGTCTGACATCGCTTCTAAAAGCCAGTTACAGGTAAATACGAATATCCAAACAATCAGGGGTGATGATGTCGCTAGAGTCGTAATTCGGGAAGCTCAGACGTTTGATTTAGCAGTATTACGTTCCGTTCGTTATCGCACAGCCGGGGGATTAGCAGTCAGTGAAGTGACAACGCAGATGATTCAAGAATTGAAGTGTTCAATTGTGTTGCTGGGAGAGCCGAATTCGTGATGTGTCAGTCAACGCTAGTAAAATAATTGCGATCGCTTTTGGCTCAGTGATGGGAATCGACAAGAGCGATCGCGTGGTTTGATAACTATTCTCCAAGTTACTCTTGAGATAATAATGGCTCAAATGACTGGTAAGCCTGATAGTTCCGAAAATGTCGAGCATATAAATCAACAATATCCTCAGATGAATCAAAGTCATCATACAAAACTGAATTCACGTCTACTAATTGCTGCAAAGACCAAGTAATAGTTTCTCCATTTTCATTTGTATAGCTGACACTTTCATTTTTACCATGATTCAAAGCCTTTGCTTTTGCTTCCTCTAAAGAAGTGGCTTTAATCAAAACAAAGCTTTCTTGGTACAAAGGTTGATAATCAGGTTTATCTGAAGATGATTTGTAGAGAATTATAGCAATCTAGAAGGATTCTGCTTTATTTACACTTTTAGTTTCCATTTCATATTCTCTCTAGCTATTTTTTGAATCTATTATGATTCAATCAATTTATAATTTGAGTAAGAATTCTTGATAGGTAATAATTTCAGTATTTTCAAATTTTGTAATCTCTAATAAATCTTGATCGCCTGTAAGTAAAAAATTAGCATCGCTATCTTTTGCTAGTGCTAAAAGATAATTATCTTTTGCATCTCGACAAAGATAAACTTCGGAAAATATTTTTGTAACTTAGGACGTTGAGTAACCAATATAATTTCTTCTAGTATTTCTTCACAAACTACTATTTGAATTGTTTCTTCAAGTAAAAGGTTTTGTAGTTGTTTTAATTCCTTACCAATCAGAAAGCTAATCCAAAGATTAGTATCAATAATTATCTTGATTGTTTTGTTTTCTGGCATAAATTTGATAACGGATTAATTCTACTTCCTCTGTAATTTCCTCTAAAGATAATTCATCTGTTTGAAATACTTCTAATAATTGTGTTAACTTTTTATTCAAAGTTTCTTTTTCTAGCTCTTTGCTAAGTAACAATTTTTCTGAATCAGAAAGTTGTTTAACTAGGGTAAGAATTTGTTCAAATGTCAAGGGGAGTTGATAGGTATTTTGTAACATAGTGTCAAATATTATCTTGTCTTAAATTTACGTTCATCACTATTCCCACACCTTATTTTACCGCCGAAACCAACTGCGTACCCAACGCCACAACCGACGCAACCACGCCCAAAACCCACGACGAGAGACTACAGGCGTTTTTGGTTGAGAAAGACGCTCAATTGCATTATTGCAATCTTGCACTTTAGCATCAAGTCCCATTTGCTGATATAGTTCGCTGGCATTGCGATAAGCACCCAGCGCGTCTGATTCCCGGTTGACGTTTTCCAATGACAAACCTAAGTTATACCAGGCGATCGCTTCGCCATAGCGATCGCCTATTTCTCTAGCTATCTCCAAAGACCTCTGTTGAAACTCTATTGCCTGCTGATATTGCCCTAAGCAGCGATAAGCAATACCTAAATTGCCCAAACAATTAATTTCTCCCTGAATATCTATATCCTTGACTATCTTTAATTGCTGCTGATGGAATTCAATTGCTTGCTTATATTCTTTCAAACCTTGATAATAATTGCCCAAATTACCTAAACAACTAGCTTCCCAATTAGAATCGCCTAGCTCCTGTGCTAACTCCAAAGACCGCTCGTGGAACTCAATTGCTTGCTGGGACTCCCCCAAACTTTGGTACGCATTACCCAAATTGCCCAGTAATTTGGCTTCTAGATTGCCATAATGTATCTTTTTGATCTCCTTGACTATCTTCAAAGACTGCTCGAAAAACTCAATTGCTTGCTTGTATTGTTCTTGCTGGCGGTAAACAAGTCCCAAGACGTTTAAGGATGTAGCTTTCACATCCGGGTAATCTATCTCTTGGGCTATCTTACATGACTGCTGGCAGAACTTAATTGCTTGTGAGTAATCCCCCAAGGAGTAATAAGAACTGCCCAAATTAGTGAGAGAGGCCAGATAAATCCAGTGTTCTTTTTGCCGTGTTTTTTCCCACGCTTCTATCAACTGCTTATACAAGTAAACTTGGTCGGTGTAATAGCCCCGCAAGGTCAAAAAATTATCGCAGGCTTCCAATATATCGAATGCTGAGTCATAATTTTCTAGCTGATACCTGTGATAAAAAATTTCTAAATATTCCTTGATATCTACTTTAGTGTGCCAAGGTGGTTGTTTAACATTTAAAAGATAGTAATTGATGGCTTGTTGATGCGCCTCTGTCTGATTGCCAGCTTGATACCGCGCATACTCCAACACTACAGGCTGAAATTCAAATCGTCGCTTACCATTGAGTTTGTCTACCAACAAAGAACGCTTAACCAGATTCCTCAATTCTCTCTCAATCTCGGCTGCTGAATTTCCCGGCAACACCGCCACTGCTGCTGCACTATAAACCGCACCACGATAAACACTAATATTCAGCAATAACGCCTTTTGTAACTCATTCAACCGATTAAAACTGGCATCCAACACCAACACCATCCCCACATTTTCCCGGCGATGGATACCTACCACTTGAGAATCTGTCAACAACTGCCGCAAATTCCCTAAGCCTAAATCTGCTAATCTGCTTAAATTCGGGTCTTGTGAATATTCTTCTTTTAATAAGTCTGCTACCAATCTCAACAGTAGGGGATGCCCATCTACTAGTTCCACAAACTGCGTTAAATCTCCGCGAATGCTTAATACAGTTAACAGTGCTACGCCTTCATCTACTTGCAAACCTTTCAGGGGTAGCCACTCAAAGCCTTTTAATTCTGGTCTTTCCCTGGTGGTGACTAACACCTTACTATTACTGCCATGTTCTACCCATGCTTGGAAAAAGTCGCCGTAAAATAGACTTCCCCACTGTCTATTAGGTTGTAATAAACTTTCCAGGTTGTCAATAATCAGTAAAAATTGCCCAGAACGTAAACACCTAACTAGCGCCTCTACTAACTGCGCTTCTTTTTCTGGAACGAGAAAGCCAAACTCTGTGAGCACTTGGCGGGCTAAATCGCTAAAACCTGCCCCGTTACTGACATCAGCCCAAAATCGCTTGGGGAAACTGGCAATTTCGTCATAAATTTTAGCAGCTAGCATCGATTTACCCGTGCCACCGATGCCTTCTATGCCAATTAGGAAGGTATTTTGATCAGTTAACCATTGCTGTATTTGGGCGATTTCTGCTGTTCTTCCTTGCCAGTAAGCCAAACTTTTACCGGGATTCCCTGCTTTGAGAACCCCCGGCGATTCTGGTGGAGAGATTTGTTGCAATCGCTCTAGTATTGGTTGTATATCATCAACAAAAAATTTGACTTCTGTTGTATTTAACTGCCCTACCATAGTCACTTTACTGTCACCGTGGGCAGTGGCATTCATTTCAATTTTGTTCGGGTTACTGGCGTTGGGTTCCTCTGCCATTGCTTAGAGTAGGTAGAAATTTTGCTTGATATTGTGGCTGTGAACTCGGCCGTTCCTGTTCAGAACTCGGAAGTTCCTGTTCAAAACTCGGAAGTTCCTGTTCAAAACTCGGCCGTTCCTGTTCAGAACTCGGAAGTTCCTGTTCAGAACTCGGAAGTTCCTGTTCAGAACTCGGAAGTTCCTGTTCGGAACTTGAAACATCAAAATTTTTAGGGTGTGGGCAGTACTCTATCCACCCTATTCAATTAAAAAGTTACTTCGTTTGCGTCAATCTTCCCAACTTGCTTCACCGTACTTTGGTCGTAAGCATTAGCACTAACTTGAATATTGTCTCCGGGTTTGTCAGTCGATGCTTGCAAAATCTTGGCTATTTCCTCCCCAAGTTCTGTATCCGCTTCTAAAATCTTCTTGAGTTGCACCCGCAAGCTTGCTTGTAAATCTTCATCTTCTGGCTTTTGCGCCACATCCGTTGCTGCTTCCTTCGCTGCTTCCTTAGCCTCTATTTTGGGATGTAACTTAGCCCAAATAGCTTTGGCTTTATTCCAAACATCCTCACCTACTTTCTGAGATGCTCCTTCTATAGCTTTATTACCCACATTTAACAGAAATGGCAGACAGGGAGCGAGAAATTTAACGAGTATAGCTATATCCATTGGTTTATAATACCTATCTCAGAAATCTACATTTTTACTGAGTATCTTAACGCTTCTTCCCCTATCACCTTGATTCTTTTACATTGATACGAAATTTAGCCTAATAATCGCTGCCAAGTTAGTTCTTTTGTCGCTTCATCCCAATGCCAGCGTAATAAATTAGCAGGTTGACTCTTGGTAATTCCAGGCAAACCAATCGCTTGTCTAGGTGCATCTGTAGCTAGCAAAATAGCAGTCTCTACATCACAAATCCCCCACTTCACCAAATTCTGCACTCCCACTAATAAGGGTAAAGTCGTCCCCGATAAGGTGCCATCCGCTAATCGTGCTGTACCGTTTTTAACTTCAATTTCCCGACTGTCCCAAGGATACACGCCATCGGGTAGCCCCAGAGGTGAAAGGGCATCACTCACAAGGAACAGCCCTTTTTCTTCATAGCTAGCGCGGAGTAAAATTTGCAGCATTGTGGGCGAAACGTGTTCGCCATCAGCAATAAAACCACACATCACATCAGGATGGGTAATTGCTGCCCCTAATAATCCTGGTTCGCGGTGATGCAATGGTGGCATGGCATTGAAAGCATGAGTTACCATCGTTGCACCGAGTTCAAAAGCAAGTTGCGCTTGGGCTGATGTCGCCTGAGAATGTCCTAAACTAACAGTAATTCCCAAAGAACGCAAATATGGAATTACTTCGCCAGTGGGATCTAACTCCGGCGCTAAAGTGATGACTTTCACGAGCGTTGCATAATCTCCCAAAACCCGCCTTACCTCGTCAATTGTTAAGGGTAACAAGTACTCTGCTGGGTGTGCGCCGCGCTTATGGTAATTCAAACATGGGCCTTCTAAATGAACTCCGAGAATCTTGGCAGATGACCTCACCCCCAACCCCTCTCCGTCAACGGAGAGGGGAGTAAAATTAGCAATGACTGCAAGCGATCGCTGAATATTTTCTACTGAAGTTGTTACAAGTGTCGGTAAAAATCCATCTACCCCGACATCCCACAAAAATTGCGTTATTTTCTGGAGTACATGAGCATTTTCAGCCGTTAAATCAGGAAATGCCAAACCCAACGCACCGTTAATTTGCAAATCAACGCCACCCAATGAAATCCAGTCACCTGCAACATCGATCGCAGATGCACAGATGTCTTTCCCGACTGTATCCATTGGCAAAATTTGCTCAATTATGCCCTCTTGATTAACCAAGATCATCTGCAAATCTTTGTAACCAGGCACTCTAGCATTGATAATATCTACAGGATTTTGTGTTGCTTGGGTCATCACACTGAGGAGAAGATAGCTAAATCTCTCCGATTTTAGATGAAACAACCGACGATTAATCCAAAATCCAAAATCCAAAATCCAAAATTCTATGGCTCCCCTAGTTGGTATTATCATGGGCAGCGATTCCGATTTGCCCAGTATGAAAGATGCGATCGCAGTTTGTGAAGAATTTGGCATTGAGAGCGAAGTAGCGATCGTTTCGGCTCACCGCACCCCAGAACGTATGGTGCAATATGCTCAACTTGCACACCAACGCGGTATTAAGGTAATTATTGCAGGTGCCGGTGGTGCTGCTCATCTACCTGGAATGGTAGCGTCTTTAACTCCCCTTCCTGTGATCGGTGTTCCTGTACCCACTCGGAACTTACAAGGTGTAGATTCTTTGTATTCTATTTTACAGATGCCTGGTGGTATTCCTGTGGCAACAGTAGCGATTGGTAATGCCAAAAATGCCGGTCTTTTAGCAATACAAATCCTCGCAACTCATCAACCAGAATTGTTAGAAAAAGTGCAACAATATCGTCAAACCTTATGTGAATCAGTAATTGCAAAGCAAGCAAAACTAGAACAACTAGGTTACGAGCAATATTTACAGCAGATGTTTTAATAAATATTAATACCAAAGCAGCAGGCGAGTAGAGGAGCAGGGAAGATGAGGGAGACAAGGGGACAAGCAGAATAACCATGCCCAATGACAAATGACCAATGACAAATGACCAATGACAAATGACAAATGACAAATGACCAATGACAAATAACAAATGACAAATGACAAACCAAACTATTCAGATTGTTGCCCGTATTATTGCTTTGCCTAACAAAGTAGAAGAACTAAAAGCTGTACTGTTGGAACTTATTGAGCCAACTCGTCAGGAAGCAGGTGCGATTGAGTATAAACTTTTGCAAAACCAATCCGATCCAACAGACTTTACTTTTGTAGAAGAGTGGACTTCTCATGAAGCCCTGAATACTCATCTAGATTCACCCCATTTCCAAGCAGCAGCAGCTAAACTTGAAGGTTTAGTGACTGCTGCACCAGATATCCGCCGCTACCATCTTTTGGCATAGTGCGATCTTGCTAACTTGAAGCAGACTCTTCTTTGTTAGGGATCATTTGGCATATCTCAGCTTTAAATTCTAAGATTGAAGCGATCGCTCCAGAATCAATGCAGCATTCTGAAGTATCTTGATCCTGAGACCTTAGTCAAAAATTAAGAGCTAATGTGCCAATTGCTCGGAATGAATTGCAATGTTCCAACGGATATTTGCTTTTCTTTTGAAGGGTTTTCTGCACGGGGAGGAAAAACGGATGACCATCGCGATGGTTGGGGCATTGCTTTCTTTGAAGGAAAGGGATGTCGAATGTTTTTAGATGCTCAACCTTCTGTTGCTTCTCCGGTAGCGGAGTTTGTGCGGAGTTATCCCATCCACTCAACCCATGTCATAGCCCATATCCGCAAAGCTACTCAGGGTGAAATTGCCCTGCACAATTGCCATCCTTTCCGCAGAGAATTGTGGGGTCAGTATTGGGTGTTTGCCCACAACGGTAATTTGCCAGATTTCGATCCAGAAAATTTGGGCTTTTATCAAGCCGTAGGTGATACCGATAGTGAAAAAGCATTCTGTACGATCCTAGAAACATTGCGATCGCGCTTTCCTTTAGGTAAGCCCGATATCAAGGAATTGTATTTTGTGCTGCAAGAAATTACTGCTGTAATTGCGACAGTAGGTATATTTAATTACTTATTATCAGATGGAGAACACTTTTTTGCTTATTGCTCAACTAAACTCAGCTACATTATTCGCCAAGCGCCCTTTGCTGCTGCCCATTTAATTGACCAAGACATGACCGTAGATTTTCGGGAAGTGACTACTGAACGCGATCGCGTCGCTGTCATTGCTACCACACCTCTGACTGACAATGAAGTTTGGACACAAATCCAACCAGGGGAATTACTAGTTTTTCAGGACGGGCTACCCCTGAAATATGCATTTAGTTAATCATAAATAGTTGTTCGATTTTCCCCATTTAGATAATTTCTAGATGGGTTTTGTTTTTGATGCTCAGGACTTACTTGATTTTGTTGCCCTACATTGAGTAAAGCCGATCGCTAGAATAAACTATCCTGAAAATTAGCTATTCTCTAGCAAGTTGCTTGATACACCAGATAGTTGATTGCGATGCCTACTGCGAGCTGCGCCTATGCAATTTGATAGTTGAAAGTAAAAGCATTTTTAATTTTTCATAGAACTGGTAGAATCACCATGTTCTTGATAAAGAATATGAGGTTTTTTGGTGTTTGCAACTAGATATATGCAATCATCCAGTATGATAAAAACTATATAACTGTATTCCCATCGATTTTTTGTGGATTTAGTGGAGGAAATAAAATGAGTTTGTGGCAACGCTTACTGAAAAGATTACAAGCGATGTCTTACGACAAGCTGCTAGCCTACGGCAACGCCAAAGGCGAACGCATCTACGCGTTCAATAGAACGTATCGGTTCAGACTAAATTCGCTCAAAGGCTTTTTATCACTCTTTTTGGTAGGTACTGTATTGAGTGTAGCCCTTGCTGCCTGCTCTGGTGGAGAAACTGGGAGTACTTCTTCCTCTGAAACCCCTGCTGCTAATGCTACTCCTGTGGCTGCAAGCAAAGAGAATGTTGAACTAACTCTAGTATCCTTTGCTGTCACCAAAGCCGCTCACGAAGCAATTATTCCTAAGTTTGTAGAACAGTGGAAAAAAGATCGTAATCAAACTGTCGTCTTCAAGCAAAGCTATGGTGGTTCTGGTTCCCAAACTCGTGCTGTTATTGATGGTTTGGAAGCAGATGTTGTTCACTTAGCATTAGCTGGAGACACCACAAAGATAGAGAAAGCTGGATTGATTCAGCCGGGATGGGAAAAAGAAGTTCCCAACAATGGCATTGTCTCCAAATCTGTTGCAGCAATAGTCACTCGTTCCGGCAATCCTAAAGGCATCAAGAACTGGCAAGATTTAGCCAAAGACGGTGTGAAATTGATTACTGCTAACCCCAAAACTTCCGGCGGTGCTAAGTGGAATTTCTTAGCACTATGGGATTCTGTAATTAAAACAGGTGGCGATGAGGCGAAAGCTACTGAATTTGTGACCAAAGTTTACAAAAATGTGCCAATCTTGCCTAAAGATGCGCGGGAAGCTACTGATACATTTGCCAAGCAAGGGCAGGGAGATGTCTTAATCAACTACGAAAACGAAGTTCTTTTGGCACAACAAAAGGGCGAAAAGGTTGATTATGTTGTTCCCGATGTGAATATATCCATTGACAATCCGATCGCTGTGGTAGATAAAAACGTCGATAAGCACGGAACCCGCGAAGTTGCTGAAGGTTTTGTGAAATACCTCTATAGCCCAGAAGCACAGCAAGAGTTTGTCAAATTGGGATTCCGTCCTGTGGATGAGACTTTAGCTCAAACCAAGGAAGTCACTGACAAATTTCCCAAGCTGAAAACTCTGGGTACAGTTGCAGACTTGGGCGGTTGGGAAGCAATCGATCAGAAGTTCTTCGCAGATGGGGGCGTGTTTGACAAGATTCAAGGCAAAAAATAATTCGTAATTCTTAATTCGTAATTCATAATTCTGACTCCACAACTTTCTTTTCTCCAGAATTAAAAATAGTTGGTCTGTGGTTGAATTACGAATTAGCAATTACGAACACTGGCAAAAAGCTCCTTGTGAATTTTAAATTTTGAATTTTTCACTATGACATCTGTATCTCCTTCTGTGGAAGTTGAACGCAAAACGCCATTCTGGAAGAGATTGGGACGAGTTCCTTGGACTTGGCGAATCACCATTGCATACCTGACGGTGATGTTGTTTGTCCCCATAGCTGCCATGTTTCTGAAAGCAGCTACAGAACCTCCATCTAGGTTTTGGGCGATCGCAACCAGTGATATCGCACTAGCAACATACAACGTAACTTTTGTGACGGCAATATTTGCTGCCTTACTCAATGGCGTATTTGGAACTCTAATTGCTTGGGTTTTGGTTCGCTACGACTTTCCCTTCAAGCGCTTGATTGACGCCACAGTAGATTTACCCTTTGCACTACCAACTTCTGTAGCAGGGCTAACCCTGGCAACAGTTTACAGCGATAACGGCTGGCTAGGTTCGCTACTAGCACCACTGGGAATTAAGGTGTCTTTTACCCGCACAGGAGTAGCGGTAGCAATGATATTTATCTCACTACCTTTTATTGTGAGAACTGTGCAACCCGTGCTTCAAGAAATGGAACATGAAATTGAAGAAGCCGCCTGGTGTCTGGGTGCTTCTCAATGGCAGACCTTCTGGAAAGTGATTTTGCCACCTTTATTTCCCACGATTTTAACTGGTGTTGCCTTGGGTTTCTCCCGTGCAGTTGGGGAATATGGTTCGACTGTGATTATTTCTTCCAATACGCCCTTTCAAGATTTGATCGCACCTGTACTGATTTTCCAACGGCTAGAGCAGTATGACTATTCTGGTGCAACAGTAATTGGCATAGTTTTACTATCAATTTCCTTGGTACTGCTATTGGCAATTAATTTCTTACAAGGATGGGCAAGGCGATATGACAGTAGATAAGCCAAGTTTTCACTCATCTGCATCTGAGACACATACGGCCAAGCCGAAAGAGCAGAAGAGTTGGGTGCCAATAGTTTTAATTGGGATAGCGATCGCTTATTTAGCCCTAGTTCAATATATCCCGGCAATTAACGTTTTTGTCCAAGCCTTTAGTAAGGGTGTTGGGCCGTTTCTATCCAACCTGACGCGACCAGCTTTTATCCATGCAGCTTGGCTGACACTGTTATTAGCTGTGATTTCTCTACCTTTAAATACGGTATTTGGTTTATGTGCAGCTTGGGCGATCGCTCGTAATAAATTTCCGGGACGCGCCGTAGTTTTGAGCATTATCGATCTGCCCTTTTCGATTTCGCCCGTAGTTGCAGGGTTAATGATTGTCCTACTTTATGGACGGAATGGGTGGTTTGGCCCTTGGCTCCAGGCCCATGATATCAAGATTATCTTTGCCTTTCCAGGCATGGTATTGGCTACAGCCTTTGTGAGTATGCCCTTTGTGGCGCGAGAAGTGATTCCTGTTTTAGAAGAGTTTGGTAAGGATCAAGAAGAAGCTGCTAGAACTCTAGGTGCGAAAGATTGGCAAATATTTTTGCGCGTCACTCTACCTAGTATCCGTTGGGGCTTACTCTATGGTTTAATTTTGACCAATGCCAGAGCAATGGGTGAATTCGGAGCGGTTTCAGTAGTATCTGGCAACATTGCTGACCAAACCCAGAGCCTACCACTGTTTGTAGAAGACGCTTACAAACAATACGAAACTGAAGCGGCTTTTTCTGCGGCTGTACTGTTAGCGTTGTTAGCAGTAGTAACCTTGGTGCTGAAGGAGATTCTAGAACGGAAAACCCGCATTAAAAATGTTGAATAGAAAAATCAAGCGATTATAGTTATCTTTTGAATAAGATACAAGCAAATCATGGGACATGGTACGATCTACCTAGTACCTATCAGTAAATTACCGTTAGGGTTAAAAGTAGTTCTGTACCAATCCCGATTAGGGATTGAAATAACTCAGATATGGCTACTGACAATACACTTACTAATAAACGGATTCGACTCAGAATTCCTAAAGATTATCACCAGGAACCTGTTATTTCTCGCCTGGTGTCTGACTACGGACTGATTGTGAATATCACGGCAGCGATTTTGGGAGCCAATGCTGTCGGAGATGGTTGGTTTGACCTTGAACTACAAGGAACAGATGCACAAATACAAAGCGGGTTAACTTATCTTCGCGATTTGGAATTGGAAGTCTGGGATGATACTAAAGCAAGCGATTGGTAAGATTTATCTGGTTTTAAAAGAATTGCAACCCGCAGATTCCCAATTTTATAAAAGTTGTCGGGGATCTTGTTTTTGATGAATAATTCAGAATTGCTGTAGTGGTTTGTCTACAAAAGGGTATACCAAATACCGTTATCATTTTGACGTAAAATACGGTATCTTTCTTGAAGAAATTCTAGCATTCTGGGAAAATTTTTGTTGATAGTAGGCTGCTGAATATAATCAATAAAGATATAAGGAGGCTTAGATGAATCTAACTCTTCTAGAAGTTTTGTCCATTGCTCAGGTAGGAAATATTCAAGTGCCCAACCACGTAGTGATGTTGCCTGAGTACGATTAGAAAAGTAGTAAATAGATGGATCGCCAGCTACATAAATCTTACCAGGAAGACTTTCTGGTTGGGAGATAAATTCAGCCTCTGAACGAAGAGATGGATATTTTTCTCTAAAAACAGTCTGATATTTGAATCGTGCCTCTTCAGTTAAAGCAAAGTTATTATTAACCAGAACAACACTCTTTTTTATCAAAGTGTGCGATAAAGGGAAGAAAAACAAAAATATCAGCAGAATTGTCGTAAATGGAGAACTCAATTTTATTAAAGACTCCCATAAAACATCTAATCCTTTAGTAGCTAAAATACCTAAAGGTACAAACAATAGTAAATAATGGTATTCCCAAAATGCGCCACGTTGTAGAGCAATCACACCCCAAGCAAAAATACACCAAATAACAAGTAGCAAAGTCAATATATTCTTAGACTTACGCAATGATACATCTACTGCAACAGTAGCGGCTAAAATTAGAGAGTAAAAATTATTTAAGAACCATTTTATTCCTGCAAAAAGCCCACTTGGGTTAAATTGAGAATTAGCAACAATCCGAGGTGGATATAAAAAAAATGTCTGATACAAAATTGGTAAACTATTAAACCAGGCAAAATAGCTAACAATACATAAAATAGGAAATATAATCCCCATAAAAATGGGAATAAAGATTTCTACAAATACTTTTGAAATTGGCTGCCGTTTGATCAGCAAAGAATATATCAAAATAGTTAGCCAAAAGGAAAGTAATATTAGTAAAAGTATTAATTTAAATGTGATAACGATTCCACCAATAAAGCCTGATAGTAAAAGTATAAAAAATGCTTTTCTACCTTCATATTTAAAAGATTGAGAAGTTAACCAAACACAAGTAAATAAAGGCAAACTAACCAATGCTTCCACTTGAGTCAGATGCCAAGGCTGTGAAACAGTATAGTAAACGCCAACTGTTAACAAAGGTACTAAACTTGCGATTATCGGATGCTGAAAATAGCTTTTGAGACTCAGCAACAATATTATAGACAGAAACACCATATAAATAAGTTCAAAGAGATGGATACCAATCTCATTAAAACCAAATAAAGTTCCTGCTAAAAAGTAAAAGCAAAAAATCCCCGGTTGCTTCACATCCCAAAAATCATGATAGAGTAACTTTCCTTGTTGCATCTCCAAAGCACCAAGCCGAAAAAATGCTTGATCTCCGTCAAATGGAAAAGGTAAATGTATAAGACCAATAATCACAATCCCAATCAAAACGATCAAGTCAACTTTATTAAATTTAGTAATATTAATCATCAAACTTTATAATCAAAAGTTAACCGACTATCTTATGCTGATTAATATCCTAACAGCGTAAAGAACAAGGTAATTTTAGGATATGAACTTAAAGTTTAAAGTTTTAGCGATCGCGTCAACACTGACTTTTCATTTTATTAGTAATTAGCTGAAGTATCAAAAATATTTAAGTAAGTAGGCAGAAACAAATTAAAGTACATTAAATAATGTAAAAAACATAATTTTTCTCTGCTTTGAAGGCTCTAGCCCTACTTTGAGGGCTAAAGCCGCTTAATCTAAACCTTTACTTCTCACAAGAGATGGCAGTTATTGCTGGAAAAATAAGTATAAATAAAAACTTTACTTCTAAGTAGAGCATCTAACATCGTCCACTGCCTAAGTCTCAAGTTGCGCGTGGATTACTTAAACTGGACTATCTCTGTAAAAGGTTTATGTACTATGTTTTGATAAAAATGTCAACTGTATTAACCTCAAGCTAGTCAAAATATAATAAGTTTGATTTACGTTATTTTACCCATTGTATTTTTTCAGTCTTTGTGGGAGTCTCCTTTACATAACAATTAAATGCATAAAATCGATAGAGTTACAGTAGTTTAATAAAAGCTAGAAATATGAAAATTTCTATGAGGCTAACATTCAAGCAGGCACAGTTGAGTTGTGGGGGCACGACATTAGCAAGATTCTCTGCCGAACCCAAAAATTGTGATAGCTATTGGGAATTAATCTGATGTCTCAGAGTAAATCTGTAGAACCAGCTTCAGTCCACAGTCGAATTCTCGTGCCTCAACGGTATAACAGGCAACCTGTAATTTCTCGACTGGTTTCTCGTTATGGTTTAACCGTCAATATCAAAGCTGCATCCCTGACATCTGAAAATGACAGCGATGGCTGGTTTGATTTGGAACTTTCAGGAAATCCTCAAAAACTGACAAATAGCTTATCTTACTTGCAAGGATTGGGAGTGAATTTGCTGCAACTAGCGATCGCTAACCAAATTCAACCCAACCAGCACACTCTACCTTTCCCAAATTCAGCTAGCAAATTGAGTCCCAAAGACTCTGTATGGCTGACAAATAAATGGCAAGAACAATTCCAGCAATGGATTTCTCAAGGTCAAACCAATCGATTGCGCTTACAACTGTGCATCTTAAAATCTTATTACCAAGAACCAGTAATTTCCGAGTTAGTTTCTCGTTATGGACTAACAGTTAATATTACCAGTGCTATACTTCAACCCGATACGCAAGATGACGGCTGGTTTGACTTGGATTTGTGGGGCACAACAAAGCAACTCTACTCTAGCTTGAGTTATTTAGAAAAACTGGGACTACCAATTTGGCTAGATTTGTCTAGCGTTTATAACGATGTCTACGACGGGCTACGCCTATGCTAATTAATAAAATCATCACTATCTAATGTCAGCACTAAATAACCAAAAAACCAATTTTCAAAACAGATTATCACTGGTTTCTTCAGTTTCTGAAAAAACCCAAGTCACTCAGATTCGTCTGCGGATACATATTCCCAAATGCTATCTGCAAGCGCCCGTGATTTCGCAGTTAATTTCTACCTACGGCTTGGTAGTTAATATTACCAAAGCTATGCTACAACCAAATGCAGAACGATGCTTTGACATTGAACTGCGGGGAACAGTGCCACAAATTTCTAGCGGTTTAGCTTACCTAGAATCCTTGAATCTTAGAATTGTGGGCAAGCCGAATGCTGACGGCGATAGCTGGTTTTACTGAAATAATTTAAATTTCGTAGTACCAAATTTCTTCTTCTTTTAGGACAATTCGATGTAAGGAGAGACGATCGATCAAGCCCTCTTGCTCAAACTGCCCAAGAACACGAGTGATCGTAACACGAGTTGAACCGACCATTTCTGCCAGGTCTTCATGAGTCAGACGCATATCTATTAAACGTCCCTTCTCAACTTCCGAACCAAACTTTTTGGATAACCATGCCAATAGCTTGATAAGCATAGTATCCACTTTTTTATGGCTACGAATGATCATCAATTCTTGAGCCTGTTGGATATGGGCAAGTAGAGTTTCTGTTAGTTCAGTCCATTCCTCTAGAGGTAAAACTGTTGCCTCCACTTTAGTTAGGCATTCCATCTGATAAGGTTCTAATTTTGACAACCTTTTCCCAACGACATCTCCAGGACCCCACAATCCTAAAGCAACAGTTGTACCATCTTCCAGATAGCTAAAAGTTCTTACAAAACCCGTTTCAATCTTCCAAAGGTCGTTATGATGCTCTGGCAGAAATGACCTACGGGCAAAAAGTTGCTTAGTATTGTTACTGTTTGAACTAGATAAGCTTGTGTACAAAGACACCATATATATAAAACTATTCTCCGATAAATTAACCGTAGTATTACATTTATATCAGGTTATAAGAACCTATGGATATTTTAAAGAGGGGAGCAGGGAAGCAAGGGGAGTAGGGGAAAAGGTTAAAGGTTAAAGGGAAAAGGAATAAATTTAATCTTTCCCCTTTTCCCCTTACCCCTTCCCCCTTCCCTTTCCCCATGCCCAATGCCCCATTCCCAAAATTAAATTCCCGCACCATCAAGAAAATCTTCAATCATCCCATCAGAATTTTTGCTCTTAGGGTTGTCAGTTAATTCGTCGCCAACCTCAGTTGGGGACAAACTTGATTGTTCCAACTGCTCAAACTGTTTCTCTAGAGACTTGACGCGTTCAAATAAAGCACGGATGACTTCAGCTTCTACGTCGCGTACTTTATCATGATCCAGAACGTTGCTATTTAAGTTGTTCTGACGAGTTACGCGCCCTGGAATCCCAACTACTGTAGTGTTACTGGGAACATCTCGTAGTACCACAGAACCGGCTCCGATACGGACGCGATCGCCAATTTGAATATTTCCCAATACTTTCGCACCCGCTCCCACAACCACATGAGAACCTAAAGTTGGATGGCGTTTGCCGCTTTCTTTCCCAGTTCCGCCAAGGGTGACACCTTGATAAATCAGAGCATAATCGCCTACGATCGCAGTCTCACCAATCACAACTCCCATACCGTGGTCAATAAACACTCCCTGGCCAATTAATGCCCCAGGATGGATTTCAATTCCGGTTAAAAACCTACTAAGATTAGAGATGAATCTTGGTATGAAAGGAATTCCAATTTTATACAGCCAGTGCGCCAATCGATGAAACACTAGAGCTTGCAGTCCAGGGTAACAGAACAATACTTCTAGCCAGTTACGGGCTGCTGGGTCACGCTCAAAAATGGTTTGCAAATCAGTTAGTAGCATACTCTGTTGAGATTTTTTTTGGTAGGTGAGGCTCTAAAAGCAGAAACTTACGATAATTCCCAAAAAAAGATCGAGTCCTTATATTGGGAATTGTGTAATATCTAAATCTACGGTAAGTCGATAGAGTATAGTGTTTTTGTGGGTAATAAGTGGGATGCTATCACATTCCACAGTTGAAAAAATTAATTTCGCATAAACTGCGATAAGTCCCTCAATTCACCGTAGTATATTGAGTACAGTCTTGAATAGCCAAAACTACGCTCTCTTGGATCTGTCTTCCAAAGTGGAATACGCGCTGCTGGCACTCTTAGAACTAGCAAGCCACCACGGAAAAAAACTTCCTTTAACCATGAGCGAGATTACTGCCAAGCAACCCATACCTGAGCGCTATCTGGAACAAATTTTGACCAACCTCCGGCGTGCTGGTGTGGTGCAGAGTCAACGCGGCTCTAAAGGAGGTTTCGTTTTAGTTCGGGAACCTTGGCAGATTACAATACTTGAAATTGTCACTTTGGTTGAAGGCGAGCGGAAAGAGAAAGATACCTCTAACTCTCCGACTCTGGAAAAGACTCTGGTTTATGAAGTTTGGGAGCAAGCTAACGCTGCCTCAATAGAAGTTTTGGGTCGTTATACACTCCAAGACTTGTGCGAGGAAAGAGAAACTCGCGCCCAGCAGAGTCCAATGTATTATATTTAGACACGACGGAGTACCCCCATGCAGATAGCGAAAGATATCACAGAGTTAATCGGCCGAACTCCTTTAGTTCAATTAAACAAGATTCCCCAAGCTTCAGGAGCGGTTGCTCGGATTGTGGTGAAGCTAGAAAGCATGAATCCAGCATCTTCTGTGAAAGACCGGATTGGCGCGAGTATGGTAGAAGTGGCGGAAGAAGCAGGCTTGATTCACCCCGGAAAAACTGTTTTAGTAGAGCCGACTTCTGGAAATACAGGAATTGCGCTAGCGATGGTGGCAGCTGCCAAGGGCTACCATCTTATTCTAACGATGCCTGACACAATGAGCCACGAAAGACGATCCATGCTCAAAGCTTATGGCGCTCAACTAGAGTTAACGCCAGGGGTAGAAGGGATGCGAGGAGCGATCGCTCATGCAGAACAGCTTGTAGCTAAAACGCCCAATGCTTATATGTTGCAGCAGTTCCGCAACCTCGCCAACCCGAAAGTTCACGCCGAAACCACAGCCGAAGAAATTTGGAATGATACCGATGGAGAAGTAGATATTCTCGTGGCGGGAGTGGGTACTGGTGGGACGATTACGGGAGTTTCAGAAGTTATTAAAAAACGGAAGCCGAGTTTTCAAGCGATCGCAGTTGAACCCAGCAACAGTCCGGTATTAGCAGGCGGTAAATCAGGGCCTCACAAAATTCAAGGTATCGGCGCGGGATTTGTCCCAGCAATTTACCGTTCAGAACTGGTAGATGAAGTGATTCAGGTAGCAGATGAGCAAGCGATCGCTTACAGCCGTCGCCTCGCAAAAGAAGAAGGATTACTATCAGGGATTTCGACTGGCGCTGCTTTATACGCGGCTATTCAAGTGGCACAACGACCAGAAAATGCGGGTCGCCTCATCGTGATGATCCAGCCTAGCTTTGGCGAACGCTACCTCAGTACTTCACTGTTCAAAGATCCAGAGGAGAATGAGTGGTTGAGTAAAGTTTGATTCTTTATGGTAAGCATTTTCAGGATAAGACTCTTAATAAGGCAACTTAGAATCGTGAATTAAACTAAGTTCCAGGATTAGGTAGGGGCGGGTTTCCTTGATATAGTCACGCAACTGTTAATTAGCTCGTCAAATCCGCCCTTCCTTACAGTTTGGGGAGTTATTTAATCCTGATTCCTTAGTACAAGAAGACAACTATAGTGGACTGGAGGCACAAAGAAGTTCGAGCCGTTTAAAATCAATAACAGTATGATAATACAGAATACACCAGGACTGGGTAGGTTAAATGGATACATGGAAGCTATGAGTTGTTGCCTACAAGGTTCCAACTATGTCATCTGGTTCAGTGCCAAGGGGATAAAGCTTGAGGATGGTGATTTAGAGCCTCAAACATTGGACAAACTAGCCATTCAAAAGACTTCTCAAGAAGCAACGCCAGATTTAGAAATGCAAAGATTAATCCAATTGGCTTATCCAGGAGCAAAGCCAGAACTGGCTACGATGTGTGAGTGTTATCATGCTGCCACAGTACTGACTACCAGAATTAATACTTTTATTGCACGCATCAACCCATATGACGGATTCAAAAACGTTGAAAAATCCAAAAAGTGCAATCTGATTACAAGTTTTTGGCGGAATGTAAATGAGTGTATTGATTACCAGAATGCAAGAGTTTTTCAATATAATCCAGCCTTTGATGTCGATGACGAACTGTGGGATTTTATTATCTGGGGATTTACATTTTTGATAGTTAATCAAGAACAAAGACAATGTTTATTAATACACGCTGGAGCATCTGATTAACAATAGCGATCGCCTAATCTTCTATTCTTTTGGAATATTGCGATCGCTTCGGCACACTCTCCTGCTGTTCTACTGTGTACGCACAGCCGTTAGCTGATACAGAAACAGAAATTTTTTCAAATATCAATCCTTTTGTAAATTTTCGCCACGTCCGTCGTACTAGTTAGATTCATTTACTAGAATTTTCGCCAATTTTATCGTTACTTTCATTGTTTTTCACCAATATCATCAAACAGATACTACTAGCAGCTAGCTTGATTGGACTTAAAGCTTCACTTTTTAATACAATAAAAATGCCTAATCCGATTAGAATAAAAGGCACAAGATTATTAATATATTCAGTCAATACATCAGCTATAACTCTGTTGTTAATTAATTTGTATGCAACGTAGCACCAAACTCCTAACAAGATAAAAAATAATCCGATAATTACCAAAAAACTCTCTAAGTTGCTGTTAGCAAATAAAGGCACATAGACACTAATATTATCGCTACCATTAGCAATGGTAACAGCTGCCACACTATAGGCTTGGGGAGATAAAAAGCTAGTAATTGTTGATGCTTCAGCTTCTTTTGTGGCAGCTAGAACTTCTTTTGATGAATCTTCTTCCTGATTCACTAAGCTACTGATACCTATAGACATTGGTAGTAAACCAAGTAATCCAATCCAGTTTTTTGATAAAACTAATCCTCCGAATAAACCCGAAAGGCTAAGGATTAACAGAACTGTAAAACCGAGAAACTGACCAGCAACTATATGCCGGGGGCGAAAGTTAGCATTTATTTGAGAAAAAAATAATAATAGAATGACAATATCATCAATATTAGTGGCAATGAACGCAATTGCCCCTGTAGTAATTGCAGTAACTAACTCGCTCATATTTAACAGCAGTTTTCAGGTATTTAGACTACGACTGAGATGGAGGATAGGGAGTGGGGAATGGTGTAGTTCAATTACTTGAAAGGTTAATTTGGTATGGTGGTAAATCGTAGATTCTAAAAATCCAGCATGAGTCAGCTAGGGACAGCCTTCAGCGAAGGGATAATTGCTTTCATCGCCACTAACATAGATGACATCATTATCTTGTTAATATTTTTTTCACAAGTAGATGCTAATTTTCGGCGGCGGCATATCTTACTCGGTCAATATCTGGGTTTTACAGCTATTATCATCGCTAGCTTACCAGGATTTTTTGGTGGATTGGTTGTACAGCGAGAATGGATAGGATTGCTAGGACTACTACCAATAGCAATTGGTATTCAGCAATTAATATTTAGAAAAGAAGAAACTACAACAGTTCAGACAGTCAGTAGTGATTTTAAAGAGCCTACACCTACCAACCCGGTATTGTCTTTTATTCTGAGTATTTTGCACCCCCAAACCTATAAAGTGGCAGCAGTAACGATCGCTAATGGTGGTGACAATATTAGTATATATATCCCTTTGTTCGCTGGTCATAACCTTGCCAGTTTGGGAGTAATTTTAGGTATATTTTTTATCATGGTAGGAGTTTGGTGTGCGATCGCTTATTTTTTAAGCCGTCAACCTACCATTGCTAATATTTTAAGTCGCTACGGTAAAGCTGCCGTACCTTTTGTGTTAATTGGCTTGGGTCTACTGATTATGTATGAGCGAGGTACATTCACTCTACTAACCCAAGTTGCGGGTTATCAAGCTGTGGGTACTTTGCACTTGAATAGTCGTGCGCTCGTTCAGGACGAAGTGGCGGTTGCACGTCGCGCAACCGCCACCTCAATTAACTCAAAAATACAGATACTGAATTAGATT
>NZ_JAVRBQ020000171.1:0-9176 GCF_034531215.2 Nostoc sp. ChiSLP03a | reverse complement strand
ATCTAATTCAGTATTTGTATTTTTGAGTTAATTGAGGTGGCGGTTGCGCGACGTGCAACCGCCACTTCGTCCTGAACGAGCGCACGACTATTCAAGTGCAAAGTACCCACAGCTTGATAACCCGCAACTTGGGTTAATAGGGATTTTAGTTGATTGCGATTAGTAACTCTATTGCCAGGGAGTATGTTGCTGTTCGTTTCAATCCCTAATAGGGATTTTAGTTGATTGCGATTTAAGTTTGATGTTCCTGTAGGTAAAAATTCTTTGTTTCAATCCCTAATAGGGATTTTAGTTGATTGCGATTAGTTATATTAGCCGTTGCCGGGTTCCTAGCTTGGCGTTTCAATCCCTAATAGGGATTTTAGTTGATTGCGATTGCATCATCAATGGTGGGCATCCTGGCGCTGCAACGTTTCAATCCCTAATAGGGATTTTAGTTGATTGCGATATCAGGTATTTGATGATGCTACATAATACTTAGGGCATCGTTTCAATCCCTAATAGGGATTTTAGTTGATTGCGATTTAATTTGCGATCTTCCCGCCGAATATTGTGTAAGTTTCAATCCCTAATAGGGATTTTAGTTGATTGCGATCTGCATTCTCCCTTTATGTCTGCATTGTGTTTTTGTTTCAATCCCTAATAGGGATTTTAGTTGATTGCGATGAAAGGCGGACTCTGGTGGTTAGTTATTGATTCGTTTCAATCCCTAATAGGGATTTTAGTTGATTGCGATGTTATTTGCTGCGTTAAGTGGTAATTTGAGTGGGGTTTCAATCCCTAATAGGGATTTTAGTTGATTGCGATATCAGGTATTTGAAAGCCTTGTGTTATTTAGTTTTCAAGGTTCAACAGCGCGAATGCGAAAATCATAACATAAGGACTGGGAATTGTGCTAACTGTAAATAGCTGAAAGTCAGTTTATACGAGGTACGCGGATGGTTTCAAGATGCTAAAGCTCTCAAACTCTTGCAGATAAAGCAATATAGCCATTTTTGTACTAACCCCTTCACCAACACCTACCCATTCGCGCATTTAGCAAAAAAACTAGTCTAATTACTTAAAAGTTTTCCTTAACAGCTAACATCTGTAAAATCTTTTCTACACGATCCAACTCTCCAACAATTCGCCGAATTGGATGAGGCCAAACCTTGACAAGGGTAGGAGTTGCAGAAACATGATTTAGTTCTGCTTGTTCTGGATGGCTTAAAACATCAATCACCTTCAAAGTATAAGGGTGTTTGAGCGATCGCTCTAACAATTCGTGTAAATTTTGCAGAATGCGTTCAGTAGAATTGCTATGTCCGGCAACAAATAAGCGGAGAACATAGCCTTGGGTAATGGCTTCTTTTTTTTGTACTATTACTGGTTGGTGATATTTTGGCACAGGTTCAGAAAGGTCTAGACGGACAATTAAATCGTGATCCTCCCAAAGCTGGCTAAATGACGAACGATAGGTTGTTAACACCATGCGATCGCACAATCCCTCTTGCCAAGGAGCTGCTTGCCATACTAATTCTCCCGTGCCAAAAACAGCATTCAACAAAGCTTGATGTCTAATTACAGCCGGATAAGCTTCAGCAAAAGTTCGCACTTGTTGAGTACGCGGATCTAACCAATTGTCAATAGTTGCAGTATAACAAGGCACTAAAAAGTGCGGTGGCTCTGGTAAATCTAGAATTTCTTGCAAAGCCGAGCACAAATGCAAATGCCATCGACCTTGCTTGCTAGGGTCGATGCAGTAAATTAAATCTCCTCCAGGTGTAAATAGCGCAATGCCTTTAAACAGCTGGGGTGTAGATAGTTTATTTGTCGTCAAATTATTCACAGAGGTTAGGGAACTAAAAGTAAAAATTCTCTCTTTTACCTTTTACCTTAGCTATAACCTCAACCAGGATCGCAAAGATATTTGAGATTGGGGACTGGGTACTGGGGACTGGGTACTGGGGACAAGTCTCTCTTGTCTCCCCCTCTTCTTTGTCTACCTTGTCTCTTCTCCATGCCCCATGCCCAATGCCCAATGCCCAATGCCCAATCGTTAAACTCGACCTCGGAGAAATTGTGCCATTTCGTTAGGAGTTGGTGACATTTCCAAAGCAGTTTCTTCAGTGATTCGTCCGTCTTGATAGAGATTGAGCAATGACTGATTCATCGTAATCATGCCGTCAAAGCCGGCTTGTTTCATCAGTTCGCCAATTTCATCATACTTACCATCTTTGATCCATTCTTTAATTGCCTCAGTGTTGATCAAGACATCATGGAAAGCAGCCCGCTTACCGTCAGTTGTGCGACACAAACCTTGAGCAATTACTGCCACTAAAGACTCAGAAATCGCCACCCGCATTGCATCTTGCTCATCACCAGAATAGAGGTTGAGAATCCGTTCAATGGTTTTGACTGCGCTATTGGTGTGCAAGGTTCCCATGACTAAGTGACCAGTCTGAGCGGCTTTTAGGGCGGTGTTAACAGTTTCCTTGTCCCGCATTTCCCCTACCAGAATCAAATCTGGGTCTTCCCGCAAAGCTGCTTTCAAAGCGTTGTCAAATTTCCGGGTATGCATTCCCACTTCCCGCTGTTTGACTAAAGACTTGCGGCTTTGATGCACAAATTCTATCGGGTCTTCAATGGTGATGATATGCTTGGCCATCTCCTTATTGATGTAGTCAATCATCGCTGCCATTGTGGTGGACTTACCAGAACCAGTGGGCCCTGTTACCAGAATTAAACCTTTATGGTGATGACAAATATCTCGAAAAATCGGAGGTAATCTCAACTGTTCCATAGTTAAGATTTTTAGCGGAATCAACCGCAACACCATTGCAGGCCCTTTCAGGGAGCCAAAAACATTAATCCGGACGCGAGCAAATTCGTATTGAGTTGCTCCGTCAAATTCTAAGGATTCTTCAAAGCGCTGAATTTCTCCCTCAGTCATCACCTCCCGCAACCAACTCATAAAAGTTTCTTTATCTGTTTCTGGATGATCTCCTGATTGAATTTCTCCTCGGCTGCGGAAGCGGGGTGGTTCACCCACACCCAAGTGCAAGTCAGAATATCCCTGATCGTAAGCTTCTCTGATTAACTTTTCTAAAGTCAGTTCTGGACTGCTGTTTTGAGGGCGAACTGAACTAGGTATTGGCGGTGGACTAGCCGGACGATGACCTGCAACAGGCGCATTAGTGCCCCTATCCATTGACATATCGAGTGTTTGTGTCATCTGCCGCTGCGTGCTAAAGGTTGGGGTTGGCGGTGGAGGCGGCGGCATTGGTGGTAAATTACGTCCGGCAGCAGAGTTAGAATTTAATGGAGACTGTGATTCTGTCATATATCTTCACATTTGGCAGTTAAAAAGTTGAATTAACGAGAAGTAAAGTCACTTGCTTTGATGACTTTTGGAGAATGCTTGTCTGCAAGCCTTAGCGGTGATAGAAGGCGATTAAAACTCTAGAACCACGGTCAATCTATTTCATTCACCCCAATTGGTATCTTTTATTTCCTAAGATTTCAATACTCAAACTATTTAGATAGATTATTTAACCTATCTAAACTGGTTTAACACACGCAAGTACTTAAAAGACCTCAGCAAACACACAGAGGTTGTAAAGTAATATTTAATGCTTTTATTTTAAAGTAAATATTCTCATGACTTAGATGAGAAATTTATCCCAGGCATGGGCACGAATTGCTAGCAATTAACAGTACAAATACTAGCAGTTCATCTATTCAGCCCGTCTAGGAATTATGAGAAAGACTACTAGTTTTTATAATAAATGTTAAGTTGAATCGGAGCGATCGCTTGGGGATCGAAGTTTAAAGCTCATACCTTTTAGGTTCTATACCTGAAGGTAGATGCAGTAAACAAGTTTTTCTCATAGATATAAAATTGACTTTATATCCATAATTACAAAAAATTAACTGTAAACTTTAGTAAATAAATGCTCATTTTCCCAATTAGTTTTTATATACTGAATTTCACTGAGACAATTCAGTTTACTCGCAAAAAAGTGAGATATTACTGAAATTAAAATTTGTTGTGTATTTTGGGAGGAAAAGTCATGGTTTCTGCTCAAAGCTCTAATCAAGGAAAGACCTACTCCTTGTTGATGATTAAAAGCTTTTTAATATGGACTTTTACATTAGCAGTATGTTTGTTGGTTGTGGGTTTTCCACTAGTTGTCTTAATGGCTACGGTCGGATGTCTGTTGTCGATTATCTTGCAATCTGTGATGCCTGTTAGTGCAGTTTTGCTTGTAGCAGGTGCTCTAATAATGTTTAATGTCATGGCGGTTGTATTGGCTGCGGGTGTGCTAACTGTTAAGGGAGTTCATCCTAGTGAAATTAAATGGTTAAGCTGGCTGCATGGAGAGGCAGACCAAATGCAGGCTACTGTTTACGCTGCTTGCCCTCTAACTTGTGAAATTAAATAGTTATTACAGGTTAATTAGACAAACAGTGCGTCTGCCCGGTTAAGCCGGGTTTTTTCATGGTTTTTATAACTTTAAATTTTAAATAGTTATTACAGCTTAATTAAACAAATAATGCATTTGTCAAGTTAAGCCGATTTTTTTATATCTTGTGTAATTTATCCATTAATATTTATGGTTTATGTGAGGATTGACCGCCGACTATTGACCATAGAGCATTGACTATAGACCATTGACTATAGATGGTAAATTACAGATAACTAATGACTAATCAAAAACGCGTTTGCATTATCTTAGGTACTCGTCCGGAAGCAATTAAACTCGCTCCAGTGATTCAGGTTTTCCAAAAGTCTTCAGAATTTAAGTTGCAAGTAATTTTAACTGGACAACATCGGGAGATGGTTGAGCAGGTTATGCAACTGTTTAATATCAAGTCGGATTATAACTTGGAAATTATGCAGGTTCAGCAATCTCTAAATGATATTACCTGCCGTAGTTTACAAGGATTAGAAGCATTATTTAAGGCGGAAAAACCAGATTTAGTAATCGTGCAAGGAGATACTACCACTGCTTTTGCCGCAGCTTTGGCAGCTTTTTATCAAAAAATTCCTATTGGTCATGTAGAAGCAGGGTTAAGAACTGATGATATCTTCAATCCTTACCCAGAAGAAGCTAATCGCCGATTGATTTCTCAAATTACTCAGTTGCACTTTGCGCCGACTCCTTGGGCTGTGGAAAATTTGCATCGTTCTGGTGTTTTGGGTGAAATTCACATGACAGGTAACACTGTAATTGATGCATTGTTAAATGTCGCTGCAACCCAAGTAGTTTGCGATGTCCCAGGCTTAAACTGGGAATCATATCGGGTTTTGTTAGCAACAGTTCATCGTCGGGAGAATTGGGGAGAACCTCTGTTAGCGATCGCTCAAGCCTTTTTACAAATCTTAGACAAGTTTCCTGATACAGCTTTACTACTACCATTGCACCGCAATCCGACAGTGCGAGTCCCGTTGCAGGAACTTTTAGGGAATCATCCCCGAATTTTCTTGACAGATCCTTTAGATTATGGAGATTTGGTGGGAGCAATTGGGCGATCGCATCTTTTACTCACTGACTCTGGAGGCTTGCAAGAAGAAGCTCCCAGCTTGGGAAAACCAGTACTAGTTTTGAGAGACACTACCGAAAGACCAGAGGCTGTGGTAGCTGGTACAGCCAAACTTGTCGGCACTACGACTGAGAACATTGTTGCAGCTGCTGCTGAATTACTCAGTGACTCAGATGCTTACGAAGCGATGGCAAACGCAATCAATCCCTTTGGGGATGGTCATGCAGCAGAGCGCATTTTGCAGATTGTCCAAAATTACATTCATGGGTAAGCAAGTTCGTAGTAAGGACTTTAGTCCTTATTTTCTAAGCACTAAAGTGCTTACTACAAACCCTCAAAACTAGTTTGACAATATTTACCAAACCACGAGATTTTCCAAGGGTGGCTTCTGGTTAAACACCCAAAGCTGCTCTAGTTTCGGGGCCTACAACACCATCTACAAGTAGACCTTTGCTTTGCTGAAAGCTTCGGACTCGGCTAACAGTTTCTTGACCGTAAATTCCATCAATTCTAAGATTACCTAAAGCTGTTTGCACGTCTCTGACGAGCTGACCTTTTGAACCAGGAGTAAGAATCACCGAACCGCCAATACCACCAGGTCTAGTCACAGGAGGATTGTTAGGTCTATTACCAATCCATCGCGCAAAAACGTATCTACCTGTAGAAAGTCTGGCAAAACCATTTTCATATCGTTCAATTGCTGGAAGTGTTGCACCATTTGGTACACAGTCCACATACGAGTAGTTGCTGCTTGGGCCAGTACGGACACGTAAACAACTGCCGTTAGTCTTGACATAGGCAGCGGAACTTACTTGAATTTGGGTTACAACAGCAAACAATACACCGACACCAGCAAAAGTTAACCAGGCCGAAGATTTAAGCAGTTTTTTCCAATTGAATTGAGGTTGAGGAAGATGATATTTAGTATTTTCAGATGCCTCTTCTTGAGCAATAAACATCTGAGAATAAGCAAGATATTCCATAATGCACTCCTTAATATGAAAAAATGAGTACTTGCAGAGAATTACTTGGTCGTTCTCTGTATTTATTCTTAGTATATTTTATATCACTGAATTTTAAAAGTTTTTTACTGATAGCGAAATTAATCAAAAATAAAATTAATCAAAAGATTGTTGCAAAAATGCGATGTCTACGACGGTTTAGCTCGTCGTAGACATCGCATTTTGAAAATAAATAAAATTTAGTTAAAGCTTTTTTACTTAATGAGTTATCCCTGGTTACATCTAAATATGACAAATGTCTTGTTCGATTCCAACTAAACTAGCAACCATAAAAGTTAACTCGTCTAAGTCTATTGGCTTGCATTGGTATATATCATAACCTGCTAATAATGCACGTTTATGGTCATCCTCGAAAGTAGATGCTGTCAGAGCGATCGCTGGAATCTTTCTACCTCGCTTTGCTTCTAAATTTCTGACCTTCAAGAGTAATGAGTAGCCATCTTCATCAGGTAAACAAATGTCACTAATTAGGATGTCTGGTTTAAAAGATGACATTCTTTTGAGAGCCTCGTCTGCTGAAGCCGCTGCAATCACTTCTGCTCCTTCTAATTCAAAAAGGAAGGTAAGTAATATTCTTGTATCAGCATCATCATCAACAACGAGCAATCGCAGACCTTGAAAAGACATCGATTGATTAGACATTCTTCTTACTGCCCTATAGCTCAAAGACTTGAAGTAGCGATCGCATCAATTACTACTTATTTGACGCTATTTGATGCATACTTTACTAAATCTTAAAGGAACCAATTAGCAAGTGTCTGTCCGGTTTCGGACATAGTAACTTAATATTGTTTATTGGCGATGTCTACGACGGGCTAGGCCTACGCACTTTGACGATTCCCCAGCAACCGAGCAAATTCCTTTTGGATGACTTGATAACACTCGCAGGAAGTTGCTTCCAAATCCTCTCGATTCAGGATGTTAATTTGACCACGCTGATAACGAATCATTCCGGCTCGGCTTAGGGTGCTAGCCGCTACCGTCACACCAGAGCGCCTTACACCCAACATCTGGGCGATAAATTCTTGCGTTAATGGAAATTCTTCTGATTCCAAACGGTCAGAGACTGTGAGCAGCCAACGAGCCAGCCGTTCCTCCAATGAATGAAGACGGTTGCAGGCACATGATTGTGTCAGTTCGGTATATATAGCTCGTACATAGCGCAGCAGCAGCTTTTGAATAGCTCCGCCCCGATTGAACTCGGTTCTCAGAACATCTGCATCCATCTGCATTGCAGCACCCGCAACTTGGACAAACGTTTTTGTGGTTGTTGTCTTGCCTCCTAAAATGACTGGGATACCCACCATGCCTTCATTGCTCACTATCCCAACTTCCACCGTCGAACCATCTTCCATAATCGTGACGATAGAAATCACTGCGTGTTGGGGAAAATAGACGTGGCTGATCGGTTCTCCTGGTTCGTAGAGAACTTGCCGAGTGGGAAGCGAAACTAACTTTAGGTGCGGAATCAGACGCTCATAATCACTGGTTGGCAAAGCCGCAAGTAACCTGTTTACTTGCTGCCTAATAATCTTGTTGCTCACTGAATGTTAAAAGAGAAATTTGCTCAAAATATTTTAAATCAAGTTACTTTTACCAGTCGGTTCGGTTTCGCACATCTATAGCAAGGGACTGGGGACTGGGTGAAAAGCCTTTTTGTGTCTAAATTTTATCATCTGTTAATGTCCTAACCATTTTGGCTGTTGCTATAATTCAAAAAAATTTTTTGGCTCGGTTACTGGGCTTCATGCCCAGTAACCGAGCAAATTCCTTTTGGATGACTTGATAACACTCGCAGGAAGTTGCTTCCAAATCTTCTCGCTTCAAGATGCTAATATGACCGCGTTGGTAGCCGATCATTCCGGCTCGGCTCAGGGTGCTAGCCGCTACCGTCACGCCGGAACGACGTACACCTAGCATCTGGGAGATAAATTCTTGCGTGAGCGGAAAATCTTCTGATTCTAAACGGTCAGAGACTGTCAGTAGCCAACGAGCCAGCCGTTCTTCCAGTGTATGGAGACGGTTACAGGCAGCTGCTTGCGCCAGTTCAGAGTATACAGCTTGTACATAGCGCAGCAGCACGTTTTGAACAACTCCGCCCCGATTGAACTCGGCTATCAATATATCTGCATTGATTTCCATAGCAGCGCCCGAAATCTGCACAAACGCTGTTGTGGTTGTGGTCTTGTCTCCTAAAATTACCGGCATACCGACCATGCCTTCATTGCTCACTATCCCAACTTCCGCCGTTGAGCCATCTTCCATAGTGGTGACTATAGAAACCACTGCTTTATCAGGAAAATAGACGTGTGTAATGGGTTCGGCTACTTGGTAAAGGATTTGCCCAAATGGGAGCGAAACTAGCTTTAGATGGGGGACAAGACGTTCATAATCGCTAGCTGGCAAAGTTGCCAGCAGCTTATTTGGTGGTTGCTCAAGGATATTTTTATTTAATGACATTGAAATTTTCCTGAATGTAACCGTCTTTATACCAATTTTTTATAAAGCTGCATAGAATTCGATCCCCCCTAGCCCCCCTTATAAAGGGGGGAACCAGAAAAACATATCAAAGTCCCCCTTTTTAAGGGGGATTTAGGGGGATCTAGATATGTGTAACTTCACATTAAA
>NZ_JAVRBQ020000170.1:0-24069 GCF_034531215.2 Nostoc sp. ChiSLP03a | reverse complement strand
TATAATCGCTTTCAAACTATAATATTTTCAAGGTTCGGTGTCCTTCAAGCGTCGCTCTTTCTCGCTCCGCTTCAAGCACTTATTCAATATAGCGAACCTACTTCCTCGTGTCAACTATTTTTCCCAAATTATTTTTGGACTGCTTCTGCGTCTCCTGAAACTGTCCACAGTGCCGTGTTCTAGGCAACAATGGTTTATGCACTGTGTTGACTAAGGATAGAACAAGCGTGAATTTTCAGTCGGTAATAAGTTTATTGCATCATTTTTGGGGCACGCGCGGTTGTCTTATTGCCCAGCCCTACGATATTGAAAAGGGGGCTGGTACTAAGAATCCCCAGACTTTTTTAAGAGCATTGGGGCCGGAACCTTGGGCTGTTGCTTATGTTGAGCCTTGTCGTCGCCCTACAGATGGACGGTATGGTGAAAACCCTAACCGTTTTCAACACTATTATCAGTACCAAGTTCTGATTAAGCCTTCGCCAGATAATATTCAGGAAATTTATCTTGATTCGTTAAGGGCTTTAGGTATCTGTCCTGAAGACCATGATATTCGGTTTGTAGAAGATAACTGGGAAGATGCAACTGTGGGAGCTTGGGGCACTGGGTGGGAAGTATGGTTAGATGGTATGGAAGTTACTCAATTTACTTACTTTCAACAGTGTGGAGGAATTGATTGCCGTCCGGTGTCGATTGAGATAACTTATGGGTTAGAGCGATTGACAATGTATCTCCAACAAGTAGAAGCATTCACAAAGATACAGTGGACAGACAACACTACTTATGGAGATGTTTTCCTGCAAAGTGAAATTGAGCAGTGTACATACAACTTTGAAGCATCAAATCCTGAGTTGCTACTGACATTATTTAATTTGTATGAGCAAGAAGCTACGCAATTGACGGAGCGAGGACTGGTATTGCCTAGCTTAGATTATGTAATGAAGTGTTCGCACACATTCAATCTGCTGGATGCTAGAGGTGTGATTTCGGTGACGGAAAGAACTCGCTATATTGCCAGGATTAGGCATTTGGCTAGGAAGGTAGCTCATTTATATGTTGAACAAAGGGAGAAGTTGGGTTTTCCTTTGCTCAAAAATTTAAAACCAGTCATACAGCCACCTGTTTTACAGCCAGTTGTGCACGAAATTCTTTCACAGCCAGTCTTAGTACAAGCTGTTTCAGAGTCTACAGTTAAATCTCGTTATCAATATATTATTGATTGGCTGTTTTTGATTCCAATTATCTCTTATGTCCTTTGGGTAATACTTTCATTGTTTCGGTAGAATAGTTTATGTATCAAATAATATAGACCACCCAGGTACTTATATACCTAGTAAGATGATGTTTGTAAAGTCTAACTTTATTACTCGTCTGGGCGACTAGAAGTCGCGGCTACACAAACAAAACCTGCCTCCGCAGGTTAGCAAACTCTTGATTTTGCATTCTCTAAGCTAAGTATATCTTGATGATGTGGCTATTGCTAAAGATCGGAAATACCATTAAATCTTGAGCGTTGAACATTAAAGCTATAAGTATAAGGCCCGCCTGTGCGGGCTTTGTTTATATAAACTTGATCGACTATACTCACCACAAGCATAAAAACTTTTCGCTGTTGCTGATTTAAAGAGATAAAAAGCTCACGCAGAGGTGCTCTAAGCACTGATAATAAGAGTTTGGAATATTTTATTTTTGAATTTCATAACCAAATTCAGCAACGCCGATTTTTCTTTATTACTGCCCTATCTATATTTAAACCATCTGCAAATTCGGATTGCCAGGTGCTTTTACAAAAATCTTATGATTCAAACCAGTGGTGTAATTATTTGTCTCAGCTACATTTTTGGCTTGCTGCTTACAGCAGTTCCTTGGGGTGGTGTGGGGATTTTAGTTCTAGGGATAGTAGGAGCAATTATTTTTAGAAGACGCACTACGCTACAGCAATTTGCTCAGAAACCAGAAAATGCTGGAAGCAAAAATAAGGCAGTACCCAATACTTGGCAAAGTACTCCCCATCCTCGAATATGGCTAGCTGCTGGCTTGGTGGGATTATTGGCAACTCTATATTTTCAATGGCGAATACCACAACCGGGTGCAAAAGATATTAGTCAGTTTGTCCCGCCTGGAAATAGCAGCAATCAAGAACAACTTGTGATTGTACGCGGCGAAGTGGCAAGTAATCCCCGCTTAACTCGCAGTCAACGAGGACAATTTTGGCTGGAAACGACTCAGTTAGATGAAGTTAAAAATAATAAAGGTTCAGCAGGTGTCCCACAAGGGGTTACAGGCAAATTGTATGTGACAGTCCCTATACTTCAGGCTACTGGGTTGTACCCTAGTCAACAAATTGCCGTGACTGGGATTTTGTACAAACCAAAGACGGCTTCCAATCCTGGTGGTTTCGATTTTCAGAAGTTTCTCAAGCAAGAAGGAACGTTTGCCGGTCTAATTGGGCGACAAATAAATGTTTTGGAACCAGAACGTAAATGGGGATGGTGGCAAATTCGGGAGCGAATTGTGCGATCGCAAGTTCGTTGGTTGGGTATTCCTGAAGGACCTCTTGTCAGCGCAATGGTTTTAGGTAGCAAAGCTGTTGATTTACCCTACGATATCCGCGACTTATTTGTACAAGCAGGATTAGCTCATGCTTTAGCAGCTTCTGGGTTCCAAACTTCTTTGATCTTGAGTGTGATTTTACAGTTAACGAAACGGGCAAAAAAAGCAACGCAATTTACCCTTGGGTTTTTGGCTTTAATCATTTTTCTGAGTTTAACAGGGTTTCAACCTGCGGTTCTCAGAGCCGTAATTATGGGTTTTGCGGCGTTAGTGGGTCTACTATTAAAAAGGAAGGTAAAACAGTTCGGGTCATTGCTATTAGCAGCAACTCTGCTATTAGTGTTTAATCCTCTATGGATTTGGGATTTAGGTTTTCAATTGAGTTTTTTAGCAACATTAGGATTAGTTGTAACAGTACCCGCATTAGTCAATCGCCTAGCATGGCTACCACCTGCGATCGCTGCTTTGATTGCTGTTCCCCTAGCTGCCACTATTTGGACTTTACCTGTGCAACTTTTTGTTTTTGGAGTTGTACCATCTTATAGCCTGTTGCTGAATGTGATTAGTACTCCATTAATTTCGATCATTAGTATAGGTGGAATCATCAGTGCGTTAGTAGGTTTAATTTGGACTGACGCAGGAAGCTTCCTGGCAGGTGTATTACATTATCCTACTGATTGGTTAATTAAACTAGTAGATTTTTTTAGCAATTTGCCTGGAAATTCTGTTGCGGTGGGCAGTATATCTACTTGGCAGCTTTTGGCGATTTATATACTAATTATATTGGTCTGGCTAGTGCGTTGGTGGCAAAGGCGGTGGTGGTTTGCTAATATGATTGCAATTGGTTTAGTATTCATTCCACTTTGGCATTATAAAAATACATTGTTTAGGATAACAGTCTTAGAATCGGGGACAGAACCAATTGTAATCGTTCAAGATCGAGGTACTGTAACTGTCATTAACAGTGGCGATGAAGGTACAGGACGTTTTACAATTTTACCCTTTTTACAACAGCAGGGTGTAAATCAAATAAATTGGGCGATCGCAACTGATTTTCAAGGTAACGAAAGTAATGCTTGGTTTGAATTAATGCAACGTTTACCAATCAATAATTTTTATGAATATTCACCTCAAACAGATAATTCTATTACAACTCAGGCTATTCAACAGGAACTACAAAAACATCAAGGAATTTATCAAACTTTGGGAGTTGGTCAATCTGTGAAAGCTGGCTCGATAGTAGCGCAATTAATCAACGACCAATTACCAATTTTACAATTGCAAATTTTAGATCAAAATTGGCTATTAGTAGGTAATGTGAAATCTAAAGAGGTACAGCAACTAGTTAAAAATGGAAGTTTGCCTCGCCCGCAAGTGCTTTGGTGTGCCCCTGAGTCATTAAAAGATTTAGTGATTACTTTACAACCACAAGTAGCGATCGCTTCTTCTGTCAATTTCGATCCAACAACTTTATCTGAACTGAATCAAAGCAAAACTAAACTGTTCTTTACAGGGCGAGATGGGGCTATTCAATGGACTCCTAATGGTCAGTTTGAGGCATTTATTGAATCAACAGAAAATAAATCATCTGTTTTATAAAAAATTTAGTAAAATCAAAAATTTATCAAATTTTATGACAATTTATTTTTATAGTACTCGTGAAGAGTATGGCTGTTTCTCTAACTTTTCGTCTCACGGCTTTGAATTAGATGGATTGTATTGGTCAACTAGCGAACACTACTTTCAGGCGCAAAAGTTTGTGGGTACACCTCATGTAGAACAAATCCGCCTAGTTAAAACACCTAAAGATGCAGCAAGAATGGGGCGTGAGAGAACGCGCCCCTTACGCCACCAAGATTGGGAACAGGTTAAAGATGACATCATGCGGCAAGCTGTGCTGTGCAAATTTCAAACTCATACAGATATTAGAGATATTTTACTTTCTACAAACAATGTAGAAATTGTTGAAAACTCGCCTATCGATTTTTACTGGGGTTGCGGAGCCGATGGGAGTGGTAAAAATATGCTAGGAAAAATTTTAATGGAGGTGCGGGATATTCTGCACCATACATACAGGAAAGATATTGATAATAAAACTATTAAATAAACTTGTCAAAAATAGTTTTTTAATCAAAATACTCCAGACGTAGAGAACACGAATAGATAACAAATAGAGACGATCGCAAACGCTCTAAGATTGCTATATAGTTATTACTCTTCACGAGCAGAAATCTAAAAGTCTTAGTTAGCGATCGCTATATAAACTCTTACCTGTCCTAAACTTATGCTGTGGTAAAGCGGACTGATGAAAGATGCGCCCTGGTTTTGGGAACACTAGATTTAGCACCAGACTTCACAGGAAGAAGTTGATGTCTAAAAGCGAATGGAATAACCAGATCGAAAAATACAGTTCCCTTGCAATTACCCATAACATACCTAAAACCAGTGAAGCGTAATACAATTACTCATGAATTTGACTCTGGTTCACAAGCAGAAATAATACCTCTACAAGAAAGTGATGACCATTTGTCAGAAGCGTCCAAGCTACTAAGGCAAGGAATTCAACAGCAGCAAGGTGGCGAATTAATAACGGCTATGAAGTCTTTACAACAATCCTTGGGGCTGTTTCAGGCAGTTGGCGATTTAGAAAAACAGGCACAGGTACTTTCTTTTTTAGGATTGGTAACTTACAGTGCTGGAGACTACAAAGGTGCTATCTCTTACTCCCAACAGTGTCTGTCTTTGCTTAATAACACCTCAGATTTAGCATTGCAGATGCAAGCACTTTCCCATTTAGGAAATGCATACCGTCATTTGAGCGATCATAACAAGGCTATTGAGTTTCTAGAAAAATGTTTGAAAATAACGCAACAGTTGCAAGACAAACGCAGTCAAGTCGCGGCACTCAATAATTTGGGATTGGTGTATAAAGCTTTAGGTAATTTTACACAGGCTATCGAGTATCAACAGCAAAGTCTAGAGATTGTGCGGGAACTCAAAGATCATTGGGGCGAAGAACAAGTACTCAAGAATTTAGGTAATGCTTGGTATGCTTTGAACAATTACCCAAAAGCGATCGCTTATTATGAGCAGTGTGTAGTACTATCACGCTCATTAAAAAATGTCCGCAGTGCTTCTCAGGTGCTAAAGAATCTGGGCAATGCTTGTTATGCTTTAGGTGATTATACCAAAGCAATTAAGTATTATGAAGATCGATTGCAATTAGCTAGACAAATTCAAGACAAGCGTAGTGAGGAACAGTCTTTAAGTAGTTTAGGAGTTGCTTGTGAAGCTTTGGGTGACTATAACAAAGCAATTACATATTATGAAGAACGTTTGCTGTTAGCTAGAAATATCAAAGATCGTCGCAGTGAAGAACAAGCTCTTGCCAGTCTGAAAGTTGCTTGCTACGCGTTGGGTGATTATGCCAAAGCTATGCAATATCAGCAGTGAACATCTTCAAATAGTTAAAAAGTAAGATTGGAAAACAATTCAAAATTACTCGCACAGATCAATTCCCCCGATTGTCTTTTGTTGTTGGAGATATACGAGAACTTCTAGTGTATCTACTTGGGGAAATTCTGCGTAAAAATTACTCACACTCCAGAAGGGTTCGGGTGTTTCTAAGACTATTGTGCGATCGCCCCACTGTTCTAACCAAGGTAGCAATTTTTGTGGCGCTACTGGAGTACATAGCCAAACTGCTGCTGGAGAAAACGCTCTCATAGCAGTTGCTGCTACCGCTATTGTCATACCTGTAGCAATGCCATCATCAACTAAGATGAGCGTAGCATTTTCTGCATTCACTTGCGGACAAGCAGGAATTAATTGAGCCTCAAGAGACTTAGCAAGGTTTATTGCTTTATTTAAAGCTATTTCTCGCCACCGCGCATCATTTTTGCAGCGAAATAGCTTTTGATCGGCCCAAAGAATATTTCCAGAAGTAGTCACTGCACCAATTGCTAATTCTGGATTTTCTGGATGGCTGATCTTTTTTGCCACAACAATTGTCAACGGACAATCTAAAAGACGTGCTATTGGTGCTGCTACTGGTACACCTCCTCTTGGCAAAGCATAAACAATTGGTACAGGCTTTACCCCAGAATCAATAGTTTGCTGAATCAAAACATCATGAATTACTCGCGCCAATAACTCACCTGCATGGGTACGATCGGCGAAAAGTGGGGTATGTGACATGGTTTCCCCCAGCATCTTAAGACGGCACTGCTTTTATCATGACTGAATTTTGTCTCAAATTAACTGATACAATAAGATTTGTATAAATAATTAAGTATTCAGCAAAAGTTTATTGTTCTGAGAAATATGCAACCAAAAGGCTATTTAACTCAGATATAACAGCTAACGCTGATGCCAAAATCCTGATTTTCATGAGCAGCGAAACCCAACTCAGCCTCTTTGACGACTCAACTTTTAATCAACGAGAACTGATTCCTACAGACGCGAAAATTCCGATCGCTCCCGGAACTTATTCTGATATAACGGAGTTGACACAGCATTGCGATCGCTGCCACCGTTGTGCGTTGGGAGACACTCGCACTCATGCTGTTGTCGGACGTGGCAATCTCAAAGCACCAATTATGGTTGTGGGAGAAGCGCCAGGTCAAAATGAAGATGAAACGGGTTTACCATTTGTAGGCAGATCGGGACAATTGCTAGAGAAAATTTTGGCATCGGTGAATCTGACTACTGAGCATGATGTATATATTGCCAATATCAATAAATGTCGCCCACCAGATAATAGAGTTCCCACTCCTGTAGAAGTGGCAGCTTGTTTACCCTACTTACTAGAACAAATTCGCTTAGTTGACCCCAAAATAATTCTGTTAACGGGTGCAACTGCTGTCAAAGGAATCACTGGTGATAAGCGGGGGATTACAAAAATTCGCGGCCAGTGGCTAGAGTGGGAAGGGCGTTTATGTATGCCAATTTTTCATCCTTCTTACTTGCTGCGTAATCCTTCTAAAGAAAGAGGTGCGCCAAAATGGTTGATGTGGCAGGATATCCAAGCAGTGCGTGCTAAGTTAGATGAAATTCAAAATAACAGCTAATGCTTAATCCCCTATTTTTCTAGGGTTATGATTCCCAACATCTTTTCAATTATTCAGTTCGTTGCTATCCTGGTTGGAAAGAAATTCTCAAGCTAATAGCTAAAGTCTTCTCAAGAGGACTAAATACAAGATTTTAAGCGATGTAAATGACTAGACTCTGTGAAACAGAAAATTTCAGTCTATTCATTGCGATCGCTTATTTTAATTGAATATAACGACTTGCTCGTTAGGGGTAAAACTGGAACTAGCGCGCCCCTTGGCAAGGGGTGCGCTAGCATAGCTGAGGTAATTTGATTATTGGTAATTGAGCAAACTCGATATTACCTTTTACCTTTTAGACGCGAAATTTCAAGTCTTTATTCGTCGTCGAAATCATCTTCGTCGTCTTCCTCTTCTTCCTCGTAATCGTCGTCGTCTACTACTTCGTCAGCAATTAATTCGTCTTCTTCATCTAGAATTGACCTTTCTGCACGTCTGCTGCCAAAGCCAGATTCTCCAAGAGTAGGAGAATCTAAATTATAGTTGCGAGCTGTGCGATCGTCTAAGACCATATCTAGGGGATCGTCAACTTCATCTAACACACTACTGGTAATTTCAGCAGCATAGTCATCGATCGCTCCTGGTTCTTCATAGGTATTATATCCAGTACCAGCCGGAATCAATCGCCCGATAATCACGTTTTCCTTTAATCCGCGCAGCCAGTCAGATTTACCTTCGATAGCTGCTTCGGTGAGTACCCGTGTTGTCTCTTGGAAGGACGCGGCGGAAATAAAGCTGTCCGTGTTCAACGATGCTTTGGTGATCCCTAATAATACTGGAGTGTACTGTGCCCTAGCACCGCCTGTAATTGCCATAGCTTCGTTCACCTGCTCGACTTGGCGCAGTTCCACCAATTCGCCAGGAAGCATTGTGGTGTCACCACCATCATCAATCCTGACTTTGTTGGTCATCTGGCGAACAATTACTTCAATGTGCTTATCGGAAATATCAATCCCTTGAGATTGGTACACCATTTGCACTTCATTCACTAAGAAGGTTTGTACCTTCTGTAAAGCAAGGCTAGCACAAGCATAGATTCCATCTTCAGAACCCAAGCTAAAGAAGATTTCCAAAATTTCATGGGGATTGGATGGGCCATCAGTCAACGGTTGTCCTGCTAATACTGTCGAGCCATCTGGCACAATCAAATTTTGTCCGGGTCCCAGAGGATAATCTGTCACCACGCCATTTGATTCTACAACCTTGATGGCGATCGCTTCATCACCGTCACCGTAAACCACCTTAACTTCTCCGCCCCGCCGACATAAGATGCACGCTTCTTTGGGTTTACGAGCTTCAAGTAATTCCTCAATCCGAGGCAAACCTTGAATGATATCTCCGGTTTTGGCGCGTTCAAACACTAGCAACACCAAGTTATCACCCCGTTGTACCAAATCACCGTCTTCTATCTGCAACACAGCACCAGGGCTGACTCGATAAGGGCGACCGATACGGGTAGTAACAACGTAGTTTTGAGTTTGAAGTGAGGAGTTAGGAGTTTCGGAATTAACTCCTAACTCCTCACTCTTAACTCCTAACTTTTTAACGTCCACTACTTGTCCTGATTCTGGGGCAAAAACTCCAGGAGCAACTTCTGTACCTTCTACTAGCAAATCACCCACTTTTACTTTTGGCTGAGTACTAGTATTAATGGGAAGTCTGTCAGCGTCGCGCAACACCAAACAGCGACGAACGTTTTCGGTTCCTTTTTGAACACCTCGTACTTCCCCGCCTTCTTTACACAAGATTTGGGTACGTGCGACCACAGAACCTGGGGCGATGGTTAACCCATCGTGTACCTCAAGTGTTGTCTGGGTACTACCTTGGGTGGCATCGGCGGTAATGTCTCGACGAATTACCAAGGATTCCAAAATCACTAGTTGTAAACGTTGAACTTCTGGGTCTTCGGTATCCTCTACTAATTCAATATCTGCTGCTAAGGGCGAAGCATTATGATCTTGTTCCCCTTCTTGCTCAATTTCCAGCACTAGCTGGGTTCGCAGCAGTTCCACACCTTCAACAGATTTGACGCGTTCTGAATCTTTATAAGGTAGTCGCTGCACCGCTCTTAATTGAATCGATCGCCCAGTTTGTTGACTTACCGATGTAGTTGATGGCACATCTGGATTATCAGGGACGGCAAATTCAACTACTGGACGGCTCAACAGGGCGGGTCCTTCTGGTGTCTCTACATACTGGATATAGCGCAATTCTGTAGCGACATTGCCTTGGAATTCCTCACCTGGTTGGATGAAGGTGTTATCTCGCCCGATAACTGATTCGGGATCGTCCACCATCAGTAGTTCCCCTGGTTTCACCACCACTTCTCGCAGGATGTCGTTTTTCTGGGTCACTTCTATCACACCACTGTTTTGGCAGAAGATATCTTTCACTACTTCGGTGCCAGCTTCGACAAACTGACCGTCCTCCACCAACAGCAAGGAGATATCTTTATTAACTTCGTGGCTTTCTTCGGGAATCCACAACAGTGTACCGCCCTGCACCACTTCATAACCCAGCTTGGCTTTGCCTTTTTTCTGGACTTCGACACCTGCAAATTTCAGGAATCCACCAGTGGTTGTGCGATAGCGGTCATCAATTAACTCAGCTACCACTTGACCATTTTGCACTTTTGTGCCTGGCGTAGCTCGGAGATTAAATACCTGGTTGTTGCCAGTAGAAACTAAGTAGTTATTGCGACCTTGGGAACTTTGGACTGTCACCGTTGCTTGGTCTAAGACCACAGAAGCGGTGATAATTTCAATTTCCCTAGTACTCTTACCTGGGGTAGCTTCTGGCAAGCGCACCACACCGCCATGCAAACTGGTTAACTTGGTTTCTGCTAAAACTCCATTAGAAGCGATCGCATCACCATTTTTAACCACCAATTCTGCACCAGGCGGCAAGTTGTAAACTTCCCCAGACAAAATCCAAATCAAGCCCCCGCGTGCGGCTGTGGTTGTGGTATTGCCTTGACGATCGGTTTTTTGTTCTGGAACAACTTCGGCAAATTGCACTTCCCCTGCTAGGTCAGAGGCTACATCTTTAACTGCTTTTTCTGTATTAGTCCGAGTTGTGCGTCCACCAAGGGCAACCTCTGCCAACAACTGACCTTGTTTTACTTTATTTCCATCAAATACATATAGTGTTGAACCTTGGGTAAGGTGAACTTCTTGGTTCTCTGGGGTAACATCACCTACTTTTGTTGGCTCCAAAAGCATGATGCCATTAGCCTCAATATAAAGGGCATCTTCCCCGTGGCGGGTACGATATGTTCTGGTCTTCAGTTTGCGGGGAAGCTTAACAGTCCCATCGATTTTAGAACGAACTTGTTGCGCCACTTCTCCAGTAAACACCCCACCTGTGTGGAATGTCCGCATGGTTAACTGAGTACCAGGTTCGCCGATACTTTGGGCAGCAATAATCCCCACAGCTTCGCCCAAATCTACCATTTTGGCGTGTGCCAAACTCCAGCCGTAGCAGTGTTGACAGACAGAACGTGCGGCTTCACAAGTTAGGGGCGATCGCACCACAACTTCTCTCACCCCAGATTTTTCAATTTTCTTGGCCAAATCCTCAGAAATTGGGGTATTACGTGCTGCAATCACTTCTTTTGTTACCGGATGCACCACATCTTCACCAATTACCCGTCCCATCAAGCGGGTTGCTAGAGGAATCAAAGTTTTGGCCCCTTCTGTCATTGGTTGAATCGCAAGACCTCTAGTGGTGCCACAGTCAAATTCCCGAATAATTACATCCTGGGATACGTCCACCAATCGGCGCGTTAGATAACCAGAGTCAGCCGTCCGCAACGCAGTATCCACCAATCCTTTTCTGGCACCGTAAGACGAAATAATGTATTCCGTCACAGTGAGTCCTTCACGGAAGTTGGTTTTAATCGGCAAATCGATAATTTCCCCTTGGGGATCTGCCATCAATCCCCGCATCCCCACCAACTGCCGCACTTGAGAGATGTTACCCCGTGCCCCAGAGAATGCCATCATGTATACGGAGTTTAAGGGATTAGTCTTCTTGAAATGAACTACTACTTCATCTTTCAAAGCTTCACTAGTACCATTCCAAGTATCGATTACCTTTTGGAAACGTTCTACTTCGGTGATTTCTCCCCGTTGGTAACGGGTTTCAGTGGCGCGAATTTCTTCTTCGGCTGCTTCTAAGAGCAATCGCTTAGTTGGTGGCACCATCAAATCATCTACACTGATGGAAACCCCTGCTTTGGTAGCGTAGCGAAATCCTAAATCTTTTAGTTTGTCCGCCATTACTGCGGTTCGCGCCGTACCATAATATGTAAAGGCCCAAGAAATTAAATTTCTCAGTTGACCTTTATCAACCACCCGATTGCGAAAAATCATTTTTTCGTTAGTCATTAGTCATTAGTCCTGAGTCAGACAATTTTGGATTTTAGATTTTGGATTTTGGATTGACCCCATAGATAAATCTAGGGGCTTGGGAATTTTAGATTTTAGATTTTAGATTAACTCCATAGATGAATCTAGGGGCTTGTACCATCAAGGAATGTCGGTCATCAATAATTAATAATTCGTAATTCGTAGTTCGTAATTCGTAATTAATTCTTCAATAATTACGAATTACGAATTAGAGATTACGAATTAACTTGCTAGTGCTTCCTGAATAGCATTATTGTAAATAACGCGACCAGGAGTGGTATATATATACTGAGAAATTACATTGCCTTTAGCGTCTTGTCTGACTCGACGAAACTTATAGAGTAATGTGCGGGTACCATCTTCGTTTTCCGTCATTTTCACGGGTTCTGTATCCGGTTGGTCTGATTCTATTTCACCGTCAAACCGCACATATATATAGGCGTGCAAGTCAACTTGCTCCTGCTGGAAAGCCATAATTACATCCTCTAGTGAAGAAAAGTACTTTCCTGCGCCTTTTGTTGCACCGGGATTTTCTGCTGTTAAGTAATACGCCCCTAAAACCATGTCTTGGCTAGGCGTGATGATCGGTTTACCTGTGGCTGGTGACAAAATATTATTAGAAGCCAACATCAATAACCGCGCTTCAGCCTGACTTTCTAACGATAGTGGGACGTGTACCGCCATTTGGTCGCCGTCAAAGTCGGCGTTAAAGGCTGGACAGACGAGAGGATGAAGTTGAATCGCTCTACCTTCTACTAAAATTGGTTCAAAAGACTGAATCCCCAAGCGGTGCAGTGTTGGCGCCCTGTTTAGCATCACAGGGTGTCCTTCAATCACCTCTTCTAAGACATCCCAAACACTGGGATCGTTGCGGGATATCAGCTTTTTCGCGGCTTTGATGTTATTTACCATCCCGCTACGAATCAGGCGGTTAATCACAAATGGTTGAAATAGCTCAATTGCCATTTCTCTAGGCAAACCGCACTGGTGAATTTTCAGTTTTGGCCCGACCACAATAACCGAACGTCCAGAGTAGTCAACTCGTTTACCTAACAAGTTTTGTCGGAAACGTCCTTGCTTACCCTCAATAATGTCGGACAAAGATTTTAGGGGTCGGTTATTTGCCCCGACCACAGTGCGTCCCCGACGACCATTGTCAATCAAAGCATCCACTGCTTCTTGCAGCATCCGCTTTTCGTTTCGCACAATAATCTCAGGTGCTAAAATTTCTTGCAAGCGTGCTAAACGATTATTACGGTTAATTACCCGCCGATACAAATCATTTAAATCACTCGTGGCAAACCGTCCGCCATCTAGTTGCACCATTGGGCGCAAGTCGGGGGGAATCACGGGAATAACTGCCATTACCATCCACTCTGGTTTGGAACCAGTAGCGATGAAGTTGTCAATTACCCGCAGTCGCTTAATTAGCTTGGCTCTTTTTTGCCCTTTGGCGTTGCCAATTTCTTCGCGTAGGCTTTCGGCTTCTTGTTCTAAATTGATATCGGCAAGCAAACGCAACAGCGCTTCAGCACCAATGCCCACCTCTACGCCTTGCAGCACTGAATCTTCGCTATAAATTTGGTCTTCTATTTCCAACCACTGATCTTCACTCAGTAGTTGTTTGTAAGTTAAAGTTTCGGCATTACCAGGACTTAGGACAACATAAGAGTTGAAATAAACAATCTGCTCGACATCCCGTAAGGGCATATCTAACAAGATGGAAATATAGCTAGGAATGCCTTTGAGATACCAAACATGAGCTACTGGTGCGGCGAGTTTAATATAGCCCATGCGGTGGCGACGCACGCGTGACTCGGTGACTTCTACCCCACAGCGCTCACAAACAATACCTCTGTGACGAACTCTTTTATACTTACCACAATGGCATTCCCAATCTTTTGCGGGGCCAAAGATGCGCTCACAAAATAAGCCATCCATCTCTGGCTTGAGAGTTCGGTAGTTAATCGTCTCTGGTTTGGTAACTTCACCAACTACCTGACCATTAGGCAATGTTCTCTCGCCCCACTGACGAATGCGTTCAGGGGAAGCCAAGCCGATTTTTACGTAGTCAAACTGATTAGTTTGGGCAGGTCTCATATTTAGTCATTAGTCATTAGTCATTGGTCATTGGTCATTAGTCCTTAGTCTTTTGCTAATGACAAAGAACTAAGGACTAATGACTATTGATTATTCGTCGTCTTCTAGCGATTCGCGAGAAAGAGATTCATAAGTTGGTCGAGGAGGTGTGCGACGGGCTGATTGGTCTGCCATCAAATCGACTTCCACATCTAGGGAACTGCCGTCTGCTTGAGTTTCTACCTTGTGTACGGCAATATCTAACCCCAATGATTGCAGCTCACGCATTAGCACCTTAAAGGATTCTGGAGTTCCAGGTCGAGGAATTGCCTTACCCTTAACGATCGCATTTAACGCTTCATTCCGTCCTTGCATATCGTCAGATTTAACTGTGAGCAATTCCTGTAAGGTGTAAGCTGCCCCAAAGGCTTCTAATGCCCACACTTCCATTTCTCCAAATCTTTGACCACCTTGTTGTGCTTTACCACCCAAGGGTTGCTGAGTCACTAGTGAGTATGGGCCTGTGGAACGGGCGTGGATCTTATCATCCACCAAATGCACCAGTTTCAGCATGTAAGCCACACCGATGGTAATTGCTCGGTCAAAGGGTTCGCCTGTACGACCGTCATACACCATGATTTTGCCTGGATTATCTGGGTTATATACCCAGTCTTTGCCTGTTTCGTCTCGTGCTTCTTGCAATTTGCCATGCACGATTCGGCGAGATGACTCTTCCCCGTACATTTCGTCAAAGGGAGTAATCTTAAAACGCACTCCCAAGGTCTGACCAGCCCAACCCAACAGGCACTCAAATACTTGTCCGACGTTCATCCGACTGGGTACGCCCAAGGGGTTGAGTACAATGTCCACAGGTGTTCCATCGGGCAAATAAGGCATATCTTCTGCTGGTAATATCCGAGAAATAATCCCTTTATTACCGTGGCGTCCTGCCATTTTATCGCCAACTTGGATTTTGCGTTTTTGCGCAACATACACCCGGACTACCATATTGGCTCCTGGCGGCAGTTCATCACCTTGTTCGCGAGTAAACAAGCGCACATCAACTACGCGGCCTTTTTCACCGTTTGGTACTCGTAGGGAATTGTCTCGCACATCCCGTGCTTTCTCACCAAAGATGGCACGTAAGAGTTTTTCTTCTGGCGGTTGGTCAGATTCACCTTTTGGTGTAACTTTTCCTACCAAGATATCACCAGCTTCTACCCATGCCCCAATGCGAATGATTCCTTGTTCGTCCAACTGACGCAAGGCATCTTCCCCGACGTTGGGAATTTCTCTGGTAATTTCTTCTGGCCCGAGTTTGGTTTGTCTAGCTTCAATTTCATATTTTTCAATGTGAATTGAGGTGTAGACATCATCTTGCACCAGTCTTTCAGAGATTAAAATTGCATCTTCGTAGTTGTACCCTTCCCAAGGCATATAGGCAACGACTATATTTTGTCCTAGCGCCAATTCACCGCCTTCGGTGGAGGAGCCATCAGCCAATACCTGACCTGCGACTACCTTTTCCCCAATGCGGACAAGAGGTTTTTGGTTTAAACAGGTGTCTTGGTTGGAACGTTGGTACTTGGAAAGGACGTATTTAATTTCGGGGGTGTTAGGTTTCGGACGGACGCGAATTTCTGTAGCATCTACATAAGTGACATCGCCATCGGTGCGCGATACAATCACCATCCCAGAGTCTCTTGCTCCTTGGGCTTCCAAACCAGTACCCACCAAAGGACGCTCTGGTTTGAGTAGGGGGACTGCTTGCCGTTGCATGTTCGATCCCATCAGCGCTCGGTTAGCGTCATCATGCTCCAAGAAAGGAATCATGCTGGTTGCTACCGACACAATCTGTACGGGAGATACTGCTACGTAATCCACCTGTTCTGGGGTTGTGGTGGAAAATTCTTGGCGATACCGGACTGGCACTTGTGGCCCAATAATGTGCCCCGTTTCATCTACAGGAATGTCTCCAGGAGCAACCCGTAGGTCGTCTTCTTCATCGGCTGTCATGTAGGCTGGAGGTAGATCGAATCTAACTCGCCCATTTTCTACAGGTCTAAATGGTGTTTCGAGGAAGCCGTACAGGTTAACCCGCGCATGGGTTGCCAAGGAGCCAATCAATCCGGCGTTTGGCCCTTCTGGTGTCTCAATGGGGCAAATGCGTCCATAGTGACTAGGATGTATATCTCGCACTGCAAATCCTGCGCGTTCGCGGGTTAAACCACCAGGGCCTAGGGCACTCAAACGGCGTTTGTGAGTCAGTTCTGCCAGAGGATTGGTTTGATCCATGAACTGACTTAACTGGCTCGAACCAAAGAATTCTTTAATTGCTGCTACCAATGGTTTGGGGTTTACCAAGGAAGCGGGAGTTAACACTTCGGCATCGGATACCGTCATCCGCTCCCGAATGATTCTCTCTAGGCGATTTAAGCCAACTCTTACTTGGTTTTGCAGCAATTCACCGACGCTTCTCACCCGTCGATTGCCTAAATGATCGATGTCGTCAATGTTGCCAATGTCATATTCGAGGTTGATCAGGTAATCTACAGCTGCCAAAATATCGCCAGGAGTCAGCACGCGCATGGTATCTGGGACAGAAAGGCGCAATTTTTTGTTCAGTTTATATCGTCCAACGCGACCAAGGTCATAACGTTTCGGGTCAAAGAAACGGGAGTCTAAAAGTTGTTGTCCGCCTAAGACTGTGGGTGGTTCACCAGGACGGAGTTTGCGATATAACTCCATTAGGGCTTCTTCTTCAGAAAATTGCCCTTCTTTTTCAATGGTCTTTTGGAAATATTCGGGGTGGCGTAAGGCATCGAAAATTTCGTTGTCTGATAAACCTAAAGCTTTTAGGAGTACCTGCGCGCTCAATTTGCGGGTTTTGTCAATACGTACCCACACCAAATCGTTACGGTCTGTTTCAAATTTCAGCCATGCTCCCCGGTTGGGAATAAGACTGGCAGAATAAGTGCGTCGCCCGTTTTTGTCTATTTCTGATTTGTAATAGACACCTGGCGATCGCACTATTTGGTTAACAATTACCCGCTCGGCTCCGTTAATAATAAACGTGCCGCGATCGGTCATCAAAGGCAAATCACCAATGAATACCTCTTGTTCTTTGATTTCCCCGGTTTCTTTATTAATTAAACGTGTGGGAACATACATTTGGACAGCATAAGTACTATCCCGCCGTTTGGCTTCTTCGACGCTGTACTTTGGCTCCTTGAGTTTGTAGTTATGACCCAAAAAGTGCAGTTCTAATTTACCCGTATAATCTGTAATAGGACTAAAGGAGTTCAGTTCTTCTATCAGCCCTTCTTCTAAAAACCAGCGAAAGCTTGAGCGCTGAATTTCAATCAAGTCGGGCAACAGAAAGGCGGGTTCCATATATGTTTCTTTAGTCATGCCTCTTCCTTTGTCAACCTGGTACAATTTTCCCTTGGACACTGCTGTTTGACGCTTCCCACTGCTAGCCAATGTCCTTAGTTGTTTGGGAACTTTTTCTTACACACTTGTGATTTATAGGTGTAGACCGCAGCGATTAAATCTGGCTGGAATGAGCAATTTTGACAAGGAAGCAATCACCCCTAATAGGGACTAAGTAATGGGCACTTGGTACTACGGGATCGGGGAAAAACTTGCTGAAATTCTTTTCCTCCTGCATCTCATACCGAATGACGCCAGTTGCTTGTCTAGTCACAGACGCTATGCGTAGCTTACTTCCTCGAAGCGGTACAAGTCGCCAAAGCCACTCAACGCACTGGCTTCCCAATGCCCATTTCAAAAAGAATATCCAGTTAAAATATTCCTGAACTTGATTTACTTTCTTCACTTCCCCTCCAAAAAGCGCGTTAATTCGCTGACGCCGCTCTACACAGTGTGTTTTAAATCCACCCCGCTGTTGATAATCTTAGTGATATCTTAGATATCCTAAGACTGAGGGAACGATCCGCACCTTGTCGATTTTGAATCAGAATCACTTCATTTTGCTGGATTATACTCACAAGGCAATTTTTGTTTAACGATTTTGAATAGGTTCAATACACACTAAACCGATGTTGTGCAAAAGTCTAGCTCAATTTAGGTTGGTAAGGTTAGTAATGCGTGGAGAGCATCCGCTTGTAGAGATTTTGAGGATGGGCAAGCCATAACAGTATGGAAAATTAAGATGAGAAGTTTTATGCTCCTTCCTCTATTATTATGGCGCAAGCAAAATCTTTTTGAGGCCATAATGTTAGCATATTTTTGTCTACCTATAGTTTTATTTTTTTTACACAACTTAACAAAAGATACTAGGACACACTTGATATTGACAGACCGAATAATTCACAAGCATTTTGGGTGGTTTGATGGGCGATCGCCTCTACCGATTCCTGACGCAGTTTAGCTACTTGCTCGGCTACATAAAGTACGTAGGCAGGCTCGTTGCGCCTCTCGCCCCGTTTCGGAACTGGAGCGAGAAATGGGCAGTCTGTTTCAATCAGTAGGCGATCGCTACTCACCATCGCCGCAGAAGATTGGATCGCTTTGGCGTTTTTGAATGTCACTGTTCCACTAAAGCTGATATAAAAGCCTAAATCGAGAAACCATTGAGTTTCTTCAGGTGTTCCTCCCCAGCAATGCATCACACCCCGTACTCTTTCTCCTTTGAGTTGCCGCCATTTTTGCAACACTTCTTTGGTTTCCACGGCAGCATCACGGCAGTGGATAATCACTGGTAAGTTTAGTTCAGATGCGATCGCCAACTGGGACTCAAACACCAAATACTGTTGCTCATGGTTATCAGCTTTGTAAAAATCCAGCCCCATTTCTCCAATTGCTACCACATTTGAGTCAGAACTCGCTAAAGTTTTGATTTTCTCAGTTGTATCGCTATTCCATTTATCAGCATCTAAAGGATGTAATCCCACAGCAAAACTAATTTCGGGAAACTCTTGGGCTATGGATTGAATACTGGAAAACTCCTCTGGGTGAACACAGGAATGCACTAAACGCACCACACCTGCTTCTTGCCACCGCGAGCGCACTATTGCTAAATCCGGCTGAAAACTATCAAAGTTAAGATGTACGTGCGTGTCTATCAGTTGCATCTTTTGTCCTACCCTGCGGGAAGCTGCTGGCGCGTCTATGTTGTTTGTCCTTCGTCATTTGTCGTTTGTTTTGTTATCAATGACTAATGACTAAGGACAAATTACCAATGACTACTCAGCTGTTTGTGTGATGGGTTTTAGTTTGTGAGCCAATCTTGATTTTTTTCTTGCCCCATTGTTTGGGTGAAGAACACCTCGTTTGATCGCCTTATCAATTTTGCCATAAGCCTCGGATAACCTAGCCTGCGCTTCTTGTTTTAATTCTGCGGTAGGATTAGCTGTATAAGCAGCTACAGCATTGAGGTATTTCTTCATCAGCGTCTTAACTGCTGATTTGTAAGATTTATTACGCAGTCGGTTACGTTCTGCGATTTGGGCACGCTTGAGAGCAGACTTTGTATTCGCCACAGTCAATTCCAAAAATACGATTATTAATTATGTACACACACTACTAGACTTACTAATATAGCATCCAAATTGCCAATGTTATAATTTCCTAAAAAAATTATGGAATTAGGTATTGGGCATGAATGAAGATCGTCAATATTATTAGTTTTATAGTCTCTACTCGCCAATTCAGTATTTCGTCAATTGAGGAAATGCGTTAAACTAAAATACATCTAAATAAATTTTACCCTAACTCATCACAACCTGACTAAGCAATGTGATTGCCAATAAATATAATTTGTCCGTAAACCAAATGTATTGTTTAGAGGCAGGAACTGTAAAGAGCTAAATCTCAAAGGTTGTCAAGTATAGAACCGATATATCGTGCCTGTACACACATTAAACTAGTAAAAGTTAGGGAAATAAGTAAAAATTATACTCAAACCTTAACCCCTATAAATTCAGGGGGATTGGATGTGTAAACATACCATCTGCATCCCCCAAGGATTGAGGGAAAGGGTGTAAGGGGAGTGGGAAATGGCACACCTGCTTCCTACCGCTAGCCAGTCTAGGCTTGTCGGATTGAGCAATGAAGTCGCCTTCTCAAGCAAACTATACGCTGGTAGCCTTGAGAGTATCAAAAAAATCCAGGTTAAGCTAGAGAAGAGAATTAGAGTCAGCTTGCACACCCCAGTGGGTCAAGAGCAATACTAAATCTCAGGTGGCAATATTATAATTTTGGCATTGTCCTTACTCCATGCTGCGAATTATTACTCAGCAGGCAGACGTTAGAGCAGAACTACAACGGATCTGCGATCGCACCCATGACGAACAGGTACTTCACAAAGAAGCAACGGTGCGGGAAATTTTGCAAGCAGTAAAGCGCCAAGGCGACAAAGCTGTATTGCATTATACGGATGAATTTGACAAACAAACCCTCAAAGCAGAAGAACTCCGAGTTACAGGCTCGGAATTGGATGCAGCCTATCAACAGGTATCAAAAGAGTTGTTGAGTGCAGTTCGGCTAGCTTGCCGCCAAATTGAAGCGTTTCATCGTCAGCGAGTACCAAAAAGCTGGGTACACTTTGGTGATGATGAAGTAGTACTGGGCAAACGCTACACTCCTGTAGACCGAGCCGGGTTGTATGTGCCTGGTGGTCGTGCCGCCTATCCCAGTACAGTGCTAATGAATGCAATTCCGGCTCATGTTGCTGCTGTACCGCACGTGGTGATGGTAACACCACCAGGTCCAGGGGGTGCTATTAACCCAGCAGTCTTGGTAGCTGCCCAAGAAGCAGGAGTGCAAGAAATTTATCGGATTGGGGGCGCACAAGCGATCGCCGCTTTAGCTTATGGTACAGAAACAATTCCGAAAGTGAATGTGATTACTGGACCTGGTAACATTTATGTCACCCTAGCGAAAAAGCTAGTCTATGGCACCGTCGGTATTGATTCTTTGGCAGGTCCTAGCGAAGTGCTGGTAATTGCTGATGAAACCGCAAATCCAGTACATGTAGCTGCTGACTTGCTAGCCCAAGCCGAACACGATCCAATGGCAGCAGCAATTTTGCTGACGACAGATGCTGCTTTGGCGAAAAACGTGCAATTAGCTTTGGAAAGACAGCTAGTCGATCATCCACGGCGAATAGACACAGAAAAAGCGATCGCTCACTACGGCTTGATTATCGTTGTGGAATCGCTCCAAGCCGCAGCAGAACTCTCAAATGAATTTGCCCCCGAACACCTGGAATTAGAAGTCAAAGACCCTTGGGCACTCTTACCACAGATTCGCCACGCTGGGGCAATATTTTTGGGTTACTCAACACCAGAAGCTGTAGGAGACTATTTGGCAGGCCCTAATCATACCTTGCCAACTTCTGGTGCTGCCCGCTATGCTTCAGCATTGGGTGTTGAAACTTTCCTTAAACACTCCAGTATTATTCAATACTCCCAAACCGCACTGCAAAATGTGGCTGGTGCTATTGATGTGCTAGCAACAGCAGAAGGTTTACCTTCCCATGCTGATTCAGTCCGACGCCGAGTTCAGCAAGAAGAGTGATTTGGAAAGCTTAATTTTTTCTTATAAATTAAAGTTTGGATAGCGATACTTACGGTAAGCGACGCTAACGCACACTATTTGCTATCCTGTCTTCAACCACCCTTTAAGCGTCCACAAGTCGGGCATTGCCGACAGTAGTTTCTGGGAGAGGGTTTTCTTCTCCTAGAAACTTGTGAAAAGCTTCTCCAGAAAAGTTGCTACAACCCGTTCGCATGAAAGTGGCATGAAAAGTGCTGAGTGCCTCGGCAAGCGAGTTAAAAAACCGCCCATGAGGGGGAGCCACTGCGGTGGACGGAAAACCCTGCATAAAGGAGCCAGCCGCACAGGAAGGGTCTCCCGACTTGAGCGGACTGGCGTCAAGTGGCGTCGGGGTATCTACCTTCTCCTGAGAAAAGGATTCCGCCCATAAGGGCGGGGCTTTTACCGAGTACATAAGTACTAAGTAAGTCTTAATTTACTCAGGACTCAGGACTTTAAGCCGAGGTACTGAGTTTAGTAAAACTAGCTGACCTATGGCGTAGCCTTAAATATTTGATACTCCCCACCGCGTAGGCGGATGGGGATTCTTAAGCAATCCAGAAACGGATTCTCAAAGGTGCTATCAATGCACCCCTACTGATTCCACTTAGGTCTAGCCCAAGCTTCACCGCTACTTTTCTTAGAATGTTAGATGCCCCATTAGCATCAGCATTTATTTTTGTACCATTCGCCGAACGGTACAAACCACGCTTAACTCGTTTACCAGACTCTTGCCACCCTTCAGGTTTTGCGCCGAATGTAGGTAGCAAATCAGAGTCCAAAAAACTCGCAATGCTTGTGTAACTTTCTTCAGTTTCCTCAAACCTTAACCCGTATTGTTGACAGAGTTGAGCGATTCTATTTTTCAACCTAGCAGTAGGAATTTGCACAAACTTTTGATTGGTCTTGCTGCCAAGATTTATATTTTGGCGCTGACCTTCATTCCAGCCAAAAACGATTGTTCCTATCTTATTCTCAAGGCAGTGATTCAATATCAGTCGAGCCGCTTTATTGACTGCATCCCTAACTTGCCTGTTGCGTTTTTCGGTGATGAGAGCTAACTGTTTAGACCAAAAACCTTGTGGTTGATTCTCTTTAAGGACAGACACTCGTTTGTTATACCACTGGTTCAAACTTTTGAGGTGCAAGCCATCGACTATCATTGATGTACCAACATTGCTTACTATTGTTAACCAGTTATTGAGTCCTGGGTCTATGCCAATGACTTTGTTAAAATCTACATCAGATTGAATGGTCGAAAGTTTGTAAACAAGCTCCAAATAGAATTCACCATTTCTAGGGAGAATTCGATACTCTCTAATTTGTTTATGATCAAGATTCGAGGGCATCGGGAAGTAAAATTCGGCTATTCCAAACCATGCTTTAACCTTGCTACCCAACGGGAAACGTAAGCCTTGAAGATCCAGTTTTATGGCTTGAGCCGGATAGGTTACTAAGCTTAATCCGCCATCTCGATATCCTGGAAGCTTAGGTTTTTGCGTTACAGTCCCGTTTTTTATCCCTTTGAGTAGTCCCACAAATGATTTAAATGACTCTGCTACACTCATCAAGCATTGTTGTGCTGCTTGAGAGTACATTGCGGCAAAATGAATATTGTTAGATAGCTCATTATTTAAATCAAACTTGCTAGGGATTTTACCCGTTTTAAAGTAAAATTGGCGGGCATAGTACGTTCCGCAATTAGAGAGTTTTGTTGCTTCACTACACAAATACTCTAAGATTGCTTTTAGATCGTCATCAGGATTTAATAGTATTTGTTGGCAACCATACAGCATCAGTCGAATTATGCGATTGTGTTACTCTCATTACTATACCATAGATTATAGAGTTGACTCGAAGTGACTAGAAATAGTTTAAGGAAAGGAGCGCACGTAGTTTTTGATATTCATCTACACATGGTTTTTGTAACTAAGTTTCGTAGGTTAGTTTTTACAAAAGCCATGCTTGCAGATATAGAGCCTATTTTTGTGCGGGTATTGACTGCTAATCAGTGCATCCTTGAGGAATTTAATGGAGAGCCTGACCACGTACATTTGCTTATCAGCCTACATCCAGACAACAATATTTCTGATTTAATGGCTTCACTTAAATCAGCTTCTAGCAGGATTTTAAGACAACAATACAAATCAGAAATAGGTAAGTTTTATTGGGGCGAAAAAGTTAAACTATGGCATGACTCTAAATGCGTAGTTTCATGTGGCGGAGCGCCACTAGAAATAGTTAAAGATTATATTAAAGAGCAATCAGGCGGGAAAGAATGATTGTCTACTGCGCTCCACTCCGTAGACCGCTATCCATCCCCACCGTACAGACGGATGGGGTTTTCCGCGAATCCAGATAAA
>NZ_JAVRBQ020000169.1:0-11253 GCF_034531215.2 Nostoc sp. ChiSLP03a | reverse complement strand
GCCTTGCTCACCCTTGTCTCCCCCTAACTATACGATTATCATTCTTACAACTCATGTCTCAAGTATGAAGTATATCTTGTCCTAAGTGCTTCTGAAGTATTTCGTGACCGTTTGGCTAAATTATCGTTCAAATCACAGTTTTGATTTCTACAGCAATCTTCTGTGTTCCTTTTTCTGCAATGAGCAACTTTTCGGCTGCCAAATCTACGTAAAGATCCTTTTTTCCCCACTTCAGATGAAATGGATCGTCGGTAATCGTCCAGCCATCTTTGATTAGGGCATTTTTGACGTTCTGGTGGTAGCGGTCTTTAGCTGGCATAAATTACTCGAATTACGAATTAGTACCTTCGACTTTTGCGACTTCCAACATCGTCTTTAAAACTGAATCTGGATTCAGACTAATCGAGTCAATTCCTTGTTCAACCAAAAACTGGGCAAATTCTGGATAGTCGCTGGGTGCTTGCCCACAAATGCCGATTTTGCGATCGCATTTTTTCGCTGTTTCTATGACCATTTTTACCATTCGCTTAACAGCTGGACTGCGTTCATCAAACAATCGCGCTACTAATGCCGAATCTCTGTCTATCCCTAGTGTCAATTGAGTTAAATCATTAGAACCTATGGAGAAGCCATCAAATACCTCAGCAAATTCCTCAGCCAGAATCACATTACTGGGCAACTCACACATCACATAAACCTGCAAGCCGTTAACACCTTGCTTTAAACCATTTTTTGCCATCTCTGCTAAAACCAAACGCCCCTCGTCAGGAGTGCGGCAAAAGGGAATCATGGGGATGACATTTGTCAAACCCATTTCTTCCCGTACCCTTTTGAGGGCATGACATTCTAAGGCAAAAGCTTCTCTGTAGCCTTCATCGTAGTAACGCGCCGCCCCCCTCCAACCTAACATTGGGTTTTCTTCATGGGGTTCAAACTGTCTTCCACCCAATAAATTGGCATATTCATTACTTTTAAAATCTGAGGTTCGGACTATCACTGATTTCGGATAAAATGCTGCGGCAATTCTACCAATGCCTTGAGCTAATTTATCTACAAAATATTGGGGTTTATCGTGATAAAGTGCGGTAATATCAGCAATTTTAGCTTTGGCAAATTCATCTTTTAACGAATCATAGTGAATCAAGGCCATTGGATGAATTTGAATTTGGTTAGCAATGATAAATTCTGTCCGTGCTAAACCTACGCCATCGTTAGGAATTGCCGATAAACTCAATGCTTCTTGGGGATTACCCACATTCATTAAAATTTTAGTGCGGGTGCGGGGTAAGTTCTCTAAAGGGACTTCTTTAACTTCAAAAGGTAATAAGCCTGGATAAACTTTTCCTTCTTCCCCTTCAGCACAAGAAATTGTTACCTCTTGACCAGGTTTCAAGATGTCCGTAGCATTGCCGCATCCGACGATCGCAGGTACACCCAATTCTCGCGCAATTATTGCTGCATGACACGTGCGACCTCCAGAATTAGTGACAATTGCACTAGCGCGTTTCATAATTGGTTCCCAATCGGGATCGGTTCTCTCTGTCACCAAGACTTCCCCGACTTGGAACTGTTCTAGTTTCTGAACATCTAAAATCAGGCGTGCTTTTCCCTGACTAATTGCTTCCCCAATTGCACTTCCCGTAACGAGGGGAATTAAGGATTGGGAAGATTTTTCCCCATTCCCGATTCCCGATTCCTTATTCCCCAATACCAACCGATAACTCCGCAACACATTTCCCGTCTTCTGTGACTGGACGGTTTCGGGGCGCGCTTGCACGATAAAAAGTTGGTTCGTAATTCCATCTTTTGCCCACTCGATATCCATTGGAGTAAAAATGCCGTGGACTTGGGAATAATGGTCTTCAATTAAACACGCCCAACTTGCTAGTTGTAAAATCTCTTCATCACTCAGAGCGAATTTACCTCTTTCGCTGGGTGAAACCGAAACATTTTTCGTAAATTTAGAGCCGTCATCATAAATCATTTTCAGTTCTTTACTACCCAATTTTTTATCGATAATTGGGCGGAAACCAGCTTTTAAAGTTGGTTTAAAAACATAATATTCATCGGGATTGACAGACCCCTGGACAACATTTTCACCTAAACCGTAGGCAGCTGTAATTAGTGCCGCATCCTTAAAACCTGTTTCTGTATCAATAGAGAACATCACCCCAGAGGTTGCTAAGTCAGAACGCACCATTTTTTGCACGCCCACAGCCAGAGCAATGCTAAAGTGGTCAAATCCCTTGGCGTGGCGATAAGAAATAGCGCGATCGGTAAATAGAGAAGCAAAGCATTTATGACAAGCTGCTAAAACTCCTTCGACACCGACAACGTTGAGGTAAGTTTCCTGCTGTCCAGCAAAACTAGCATCGGGAAGGTCTTCAGCAGTGGCGCTGGAACGGACTGCCACATCTGTGTCTGTATGGTATTGTTCGCAGAGACTATGGTATGCTGTGGCGATCGCCTCGCGCAATTCTACAGGAAATGGTGTGTGGATTAATAGCGATCGCGCTTTTTTGCCGCGTTCTCGTAAATTTTTGACATCTTCAACATTCAAGTCAGCAAAGAGTTTGCGTAGTTTTGCTTCTAACCCCGCTGATTGAATGAAATAACGATAAGCGTAAGCAGTAGTGGCGAATCCTGTGGGAACGTTAATGCCTTTGGGTGTTAACTGTTGAATCATTTCCCCTAATGAAGCATTTTTACCACCAACGACAGGTATATCAGCAATCCCAATTTCATCAAACCAGAGAATGAGCGATCGCTCTTGCGCAGATAGAGATAAAGTGCTTTTAGATACTGTAGTCATAAATATTACCTTTTCAGTTTATACTCAATTTGTTAGTGCATAACTGCTACTATATTTATTTTTCCCATATTCAACTTGAGATTTTTGGTTGTGTCGCGTAGTTTGATATTTGGCGATAAAATACAAAATTAAAAGCAATAAAAATTAACAATTATTCAGTTTAATAACTCGCTCAAAATACCGGATGTAATAAATTATGGCGCAGCTAGAACGACTCCTGAAAATGGCAGAAGATGAACTAACTGAATACAGTACTGATGCCCGTAAAATAGAAAAACTACGCCGTAAAATAGGTTTAACAGTATCCGTAACAGAACAGCAGCAAGTGAAAGAGGCATTACTTGCTACGATGAAATCTAATCTAATTACCCAAGTTGTGGAAGAACAAAGACAAACAGTAGCCTTACCATTTTGGGGAATTGCTGGATTAGGTTTGCTACTAGGAATTTCTTTAAATCAACCCATAGGCTTGTTAGCGTGTGTAGTTGGAACTGTATTAGCTTATAGAATTCAGAAATGGGGTTGGAAATTGCAGGCAAATCGTTTATTGTTACAAACATTAGAAGATATTGAAACGCGTATTCTTCAACCCAATAAGTAATAAGAAAGATGTATTTTATAAGTGAATTACTTACTCCATTATATTAAGTAATACTTGGTGCTTGATTAGTCATTTAATTTACATCTCGTAAGCACTTAACAATTCCTTTGGGATCACCATAGCAAAAAAATTAGATATTGGATTTAAGATTAGGTATTTATTAAGAAAGACAGCAAGCAGAAGGCAGTCTTCCGTAAACTCGAACTGCCCTCCGTCTTCATTCAATATCTAGTTTGCGGGTAATAAATGCTACATTAAATTTTGGCAGCAGATATTACACATCTTGCAAAAATAACTTTGCAAGATGTTGGGGAAAGCTTAAAAGGAAGGGAAAATTCCATACCTTTGCCCCTTCCCCCACTACTGCAAGAAGTCTATTGAATATAGCTACGGGTTGTCTCAACCTGGAAGTCCACGTTAGAGAGTTCACTTGCAATAGCTGTTGCTTCGTATAATCGTATTTGTTACACGATCTCAAAGATCGTCAGCAAAAATTTTAGTCATGTAATATTGGTTTTCTTTTTTCTAATCAACTAACCAGATCGGCGATCGCTTCTGAAGCAGGGACTACAGCTTCAGGCTGATAGCGGATGCCAGCTTGCTTGAAGCGGTTTAAAGCTTCACCCAAGCGATCGCAGTCTGCAATCAAACTGATCCTGACATAACCCTCACCTGCAACCCCAAAGGCATTACCGGGAGTAACCACAACGCCTGTTTGTTGCAACACGTTCAGGGCAAAATCTGTGGAACCAACGCCAACGGGACACTTCACCCAAAGATACATCGTCGCCTTGGTTTTGGGGATATCCCAACCCAACTCTCCTAACCCGTGAATCAGGAAATCGCGGCGGGTACGGTAGCGTTGTTGTACCTCGTGCAAATACACATCTGGCAGTTGCAAAGCTGTTTCGGCTGCTGTTTGTAATGCTGCAAAAATGCCATAATCCAAGTTAGTTTTCAGCGTCCGCAAACCTTGAATTACATGGCGGTTGCCCACGACAAACCCGACGCGCCAACCAGCCATATTGTAGGTTTTAGATAAGGTGTGAAATTCCACACCAATATCTTTCGCACCGGGAATTTCTAACAAGCTAGTGGGTTGATAACCATCAAAAGCTAATTCGGCGTAACACAAATCATGTACCAGCAAAATTTCATATTTGCGGGCGAAGGCGACGATTTCTTCAAAAAATTCGCGGGGGGCGGTGGCGGCGGTGGGATTGCTGGGATAGTTGAAATAAAGGATTTTGGCAAGTCTAGCAACCTCGTCAGGAATGGCAGCTAAATCAATTAACCAGTCATTTTCGGGTTTAAGAATCAAGCTGTGGATTTTCCCACCAGCGATCGCCGGGCCGCGAAAATGTGCCGGATAAGCTGGGGAAGGAACCAGAACTAAATCACCAGGGTTAATGTAGGCGATCGCTAAATGAGTTAATCCTTCTTTAGAACCCAGCAATGGCAAGGCTTCGCTATCAGGATCGAGAACCACATCATAACGGTGACGATACCAGTTAGTAATGGCACGGCGGAAACTAGCTGTGCCCTCAAAAGGTGGATAACCGTGATTGCTAGAATCTTTTAAAGCTGCGATCGCCGCTTCGACTACTGGTGCTGGCGTTGCACCATCGGGGTTTCCCATACCCAAATCAATTAAATCTAACCCTTGTTCCCGTGCTTTAGCTTTCAGTTCATCTAAACGGGCAAATACATAAGGTGGTAGTTTTTGTATGCGTTCTGCTGGGACAATCCAATTTAAACTCATAAAACCTCGTCACTCATTCCCTTGGGCGAAACTCGATTTGTAGTATCTCTACTATCTATAGGTGCAGTGGTAGAAACCATTGCCGCCATCAACTGTTCTGGTGCAACTTTAAACGGTAGTCGATGGATGTCAGAATTAGGAACTAGAGCCATTTCGGCGGCTGTTTGCAACTCGCCTAATGTAATATTGCCCAATCCCAAATCACTTAATTTCTGGGGTAGTCCAATTTCTGTGTAGAACTTTAACAACTGTTGCCGTGCTGATGCTGCTAGTTGATTGCCTTGTAGCATTTCTTCTAAACGCAGTTGTACCAAAATTCCAAAAGCAACTTTTTCGCCATGAATACTACCATGTCCAGAAATATGAGTTAAACCGTTATGCACAGCATGGGCGGCAACTGTGCGACACTGCGCTCCTCCAAGTCCTCCAACTACCCCAGCTAGTAATACAGTAGCATCTACCACTTCTCGCCAAACCTCACTACCTGGTTCTTCCAGGGCGGCGGCTGACTTTTGTAACAAGATATCTCGCAAAACTCGTGCTTGTTGCACCGCAGCAATAATTAAAGTGTCTTGCAGGTGTCCACTACTAACTGAGGCTTCATACCACTTAGCGATCGCATCACCAATTCCAGCTATTAAGGTACGTTGCGGTGCAGTTTTAATCAAGTCATAATCGAGTATCAATAAGTCGGGACAACGAGATAGCCCCACGTCGTAGAGAAAAGCTCCATCTTCCGAATAAACATTCGATAAGGCACTCCAAGCTGCACAAGTAGCCCCGGAAGTCGGAATTGTCACTACTGGTAAATGTAACTGCTGTGCAACTAATTTCGCTGTATCTAGGGCTTTGCCGCCACCAACACCGATAATGACATCAGCTTTATGTTCTTTTGCCTTTTTCTGTAAAGATTTTAGGCTAGCTTCGCAGCAATCTGCACCATAAGAAGCTTGGACAGTATGTAACTGCTGCGCTTCTAAAACTGGTTGTAAATTTTGTTGGCTGATAGCGAGAGTAGACTTACCTGCCACAATTAAGGGACGACTTCCCAAACAGGCAATCTCTGCTGCGGCTGTTTGCAACACCCCAGAACCACGGATTACTTTTGCGGGGGAAACTGTGAGCGTAAATAATGAACTAGAGGTTTGAGTAGACAAAGAAGGTTGAGTAGAAGAATTATTGGGCATATAATCTCGTTTACCAAAACCTTGATACTTCTTAATATAAATAGACTAGCGATCGAGGATACTTGTTGCCAAACTGGTTTTTGGATGGCTCCAACTTGACACCCAGCCGATCTGGATTTGAACCAAGCAATTAAATAGATAAGTCCTGTTGCCGACTGATTGAGTAGTTTGACGACATTGCTTGAATCTATAAATACCCATTGGTCTGAAATTCCAAACTATCAAAGTTTTGAATAACCGTATGATTAATTAACACTAACATTGTCACATTCTCAAGAAAAGCAATCGAGAATTGATAATGTGTAGGCGGTCGTGTTATTTGATGCAATTTTTAGCTATAGATATATATGTAAAGGTATGCAAATATATTTCCTGACAATCCCTTGATTTGCTGCAAATAATTTTGAAAATGGCAACAGTGGCAATTAGGACAACAACTGACAAATTACAACTGTCAGTACCCATTACCCCACGCTGATTAACTTTTTCCCACAATATAACCACTAAAGTGTGAATATTTTATCTAAAAATAACCATTAATGTATCAGTAAATACAAAATAATTTTTGTCATCCTGATAACAGGTAATTTACTTTTGTTCTCTGGGTATGGAGCATTGGGCATTGGGCATTGGGTATGGGGTATGGGGAAAGGGAAAGGGGTAAGGAGAAAAGGGGAAAGATTAAATTTATTCCTTTTCCCTTTAACCTTTTCCCCTGCCCCCCTGCTTCCCCGCTCTCTGCCTCTTAAGCAGTAGGTTTTGGCAATTTGGCGAAATTATCTGTGTAAATTTTGACTGTTACCGGGGAATTTTGATGAGAAACGAGCGATCGCTTCACCTCACCCAAATAAATTGGCACAGAAATCCCTGTTTCCGGGTGGAGAATGGTACGGGCGCGAACTGTCAAATTTCCGTCTTCCAGTGTACCTGAGCGACCATAAGAAAAAAGATTGCTAGCTGCTTGACGTAAAGTTGCTTCTAATTGTGTGGGTGTAATTTGGGGTGATGTGGCAATCACCGCTTGTGTTGAGCCATTGTCATAAACTAGAGTGTACCGGGCTGCTCCAGGAATCACAGTCCGACTCAAGGGGACTATTGAGAGTCCAAATAAACCAGCAGTCACCACCAGCATAAAGCCAGTCGTACCCACCAACCGAAAGCGGATGCCCCATTTGAGAATAAAAGCCAAAAATGTCAAGGCAGCAAATACCAAGGTAGCTATACCTGACCATTGGGTGTACTGAAGAAAATTAGCTGTTGTGAGCATAAGGTTGCTTATGGAGGCGTCTTTTTTTCGTTACCGACACACCCATTTTACCAAGAGCTTACACCGATTACCTGTGAGGTTGCATAGATACAACAACTTGCTCAAGCCGCTTATAGCAATTCCTAGTTACGTGAGGTACAGAAATAATGTTTTTAAACGCAGAGGAGCGCAGAGGCAAACGCAAAGGTACGCAGAGGCTTACCTAATTTTATTAGTGATTTACTCAGTACCTCAGCAGGTCGGGAAACGCTATATATTACCAAGCCTAATTTTGTGCAGTTTCACAAAGAATTGCTACTAGACCATAAAAGTTATCGAGTTTCGCCTAAGTTTAGCGGTGAATGGAGCCAACGTCAGAACAATTGAAACAGTTATACAGAGTCTTAACTTAGTTAACGCGAATATATCTCTCGGTTTACCTAGTTTTCCTAAAACAGTATTGGTTCACTAGAGACAATATGGGAATTTTTAGATGTCTGCAACCTAGTTTGAATACTATCAATTATTGCTAGCCAATCAGCATCTCTGTTCCATTCAGAGGGAATTCTAGTTTTGGTTGCTGCGTCGTAGAGATTACAAAAAACCACATTCTCTTCTCCAGCAATTGCAGCGATAATCAAAGGCTTGGAAAAGTCCTCTATTAGCGATGCAGCTAAAAGAAAACTTTTAGCAAAGTTCGTTTCTATTCCAGTCCTAACAATATAAATTTCATCTGCTCTAACAACAATGTCTAACTTAATGTTGTCCTTTTCTATAAACTTTTTCGTCGTTAATTTAATATCTGATAGATAACCAGTCAGACCTTTTTGCTGCACAGGAATAGTTATTTTATTATTAATACCATAATTATACCATAGGTATAATTCCCCGCTTAATTCTCCTTTTTTTACATATAAATAAATAGGTTCTGGTGGGTTACAAAGACCTAGTTTAATTTCAGCAATCATATTTTATATTCCTTTATCAAAGATAAAAAATTTCAGACATCCTCTTAGATTCAATCTTTTTAAAATAGTGTTTAACTGAATAAAAATAATAAATATACAAAAGGGCATCTACAAGAGATGCCCGTCATGCAGGAAAACCCCAAAGGGATGTCCCTACACCTTCCCAACAATCAGCAACAGTGACTAATTAGGTATTAGTCACACTCACAGACGTGAATATAACAATATTATTAACTTAAAACTCTCAATGTCCCCAGTGCATACACTGAAAAAACTAATAGCTAATTTTGACGAGATGCAAGCTTGTCTTTTTCGCGATAACGATGTACCACTCCAACAATAGCAGCCAAAATTAGCCATGAAAGCGCATTCAAACGAAAATCAAAGAGAGTTACATCTACTGTATTCAATAAAATCCACCCGACAAAGGACAGAAGATAACTGAAAAATATCAATTTGTCTCCTGCATCTAGATATTTTGACTTTTGCAGTAATTGGACACTTGTAATCACAATCCAAGCTAGTAAGCCACAAAATAAACAAGTACTGGGAAAACCAGTTTCAGCAGATAACATCAAAAACAAGTTATGGGGATGACCCAAGGGAATCTGCATCTTTGCTTTGTAAAGTGTACTAAAACTGCGTAATCCCCAACCAGTCCAAGGATGTTGTTGAGCTAAAGACCAGGCAAACTCCCACTGAGTTTTTCGCATTAAAGCGACTGGTCTATCTGGATACATATCGTCATTTAACCTTGCCCAAAAGAAGGCAGGAACTACGAAGCGAAAAATTTGAGCGACTGATGAGGGAGCAAAAGCCGCCAAAAGAATACTAGAGACGATCGCAGCAACGCTACCTACAAGAATACGCCAACCTTGGTAGAGTGCATAAGCTAAACAGGCAAAAATAGCAATCGCCCACCCATTACGCGAGTTGGTGAAAATTAAGGCAATGAAATTTGTAATTACTGCCAGCGTTAGGAAGAGAAAGGGAACTGGAGACTGGGGCGCAGTCAGTCTTTCCCCTCTGCCCCTCTGCCCCTCTGCCCCTCTGCCTCTTATACTCAATTTCCAATACCTCATCCCTAATCGCCATTGTTCGATCCACAACCCTAAACTAAGGATAAAAACTATTACTAGATAAGCTGCGAAGGTATTGGCGTGCAAGAAAAGGGAAGCGATACGACCTGGTGGGTTTCCGCCTGGTCTAATTGTCCAACTAAACACAACCCACACAAACTCGAACTTGAAACTCCAGCCTAAAAATAATTGTCCCAAGCCCATAATTGCTACTGGCATGGAACCGATCGCTAAAGCCCAAGCCATTTGCCGCAATTGGGCAAATGTTTGAATCAGAGCGCTATGGGCAGCGAAAAGTAAAAAGAATGGTAATAAATTAAATAAGCCGAGGAAAGCTGCTGTTTTGTCTTGGGCAAACCCAGCACTCACAATCAGTAATACACTCAACAGGGCAAATCCCCAATTGAGGGGGCGGCGATTAATTTTGCGGGATTGTTTCAGCCAAGTTATTAATGAGACAAAACCTACAGTTACAGCCCCCACAAAAGGACTCAATGGGAAGATGAACAGTGCCCATAGAGAGTAGTTCCAAGAAGATTGCCAACGAGACTTGAAATATTCAAAAACTTTGTTCAAGCTGGCTCCCAACATTCCTCACGAGTGAGGCGAATTTGAGCTAAAGCAAAGATGGTGGGGATGATTCGACCATAGTTAGTAGCGATCGCTCTCCAGCCCAAATCTGCAATAAACCAAGTCCACATCATTGGCCCAATCACGGCAAACATCGTGCGGGCTGCCCCATAACGAGCTGCACTCACTGTCATACCCCGTTGCGCCATTTGCATTGCTACATAGCTTTGAAATTGCGTTGCAGCTGCTTCTGAGCCTGTAATTGCCGCTTGTTTGGCTACTTCATAAGTAGCAAAGTGGATAGCGAATTGACGGGCAATTTGCTTAAGTACAAGTGGCTGGAGAACAGAAGTAACCGCGATCGCACTACCGCCTTTGAAAAGCAACCCCAAGGGATCGGGCTGCAATAAAAGTGGTAGCGGTTCTTTTAGTTCTGATTTGATCAGGTGACGCTGCACTTGGAGAGTCAATTTTTGTTTTTCCTGTTCCGGCAACTTTTTCCACACCTGTCCTAATAGATGTAAAAATACTTCTGCTTCTAAATCAATGGTTGCCAGTTGATTAGAATAGGGAATTTTGAGGTACTTACATACTTGAACTAACGCTTGTCGGTAAGTTACCTGTCCTGTACGTCCTCGTAATACTGTCATCCCATCTGCCGCCAAAAAACGAAAGCGGCCCTCTAGTGCATCTAACCAAGCTTTGCGGTCTTGGCTTTGCACTTCGATGGGTTCGGGTGTGTGTACATAGTCTAAGGGATTGAACTTACGACTAAATAGAATTGCCGTTAAGTCTTGCAATTCTTCTTCGGTCGCTAACTCTAGCGCCGCCCTCATTTCATCCAATTTCCCTTCCTCCCTTCCGTGCAGCTTTCTGTACCTTATTCTACTATTAACCCAAGTTGCGGGTTATCAAGCTGTGGGTACTTTGCACTTGAATAGTCGTGCGCTCGTTCAGGACGAAGTGGCGGTTGCACGTCGCGCAACCGCCACCTCAATTAACTCAAAAATACAAATACTGAATTAGAT